>CAZKUN010000007.1:0-87698 GCA_964555935.1 uncultured Armatimonadia bacterium
GTTTCTTGGCACCTCTACCGAAAACCTCCCTGCTCATATGGGCAATGCGGGTTCATGGCGCTACTGGGCCTCCTGCTGCCCTGGAAAACCCACCCGCCACTGACGCCGGTCTTGCTCAGTTGGAAACACCACGTAGACTTGCTGTTTGGCATCTCGCTCTTTGTAGCGGTAGCGCTCATTGGCGGGAAGCGTCCTCTGTGGGCGCTGCTACCGACCGGCCTCGCCTGCGCCACCAAGGAAACCGGCTTTGTCCTGCTATTGCTGTTGCCTCTCATCGCCCTGTGGCGGCGCCGTCGCGGCGACGATGGGATCGCCCCGCTGCGGCTGGCCGGCTACATGGCGTGCCTCGTCATCCCCCTTGCCATCTGGCGGCTGATAGCCGTCGGCTATGGCTTTGGCATGGGCACTAACATGTACTGGTGGGTGCGCGTTCTGATGTACTACGGCGGATACCCAGTCCAACAGGTCATGACCGGGTGCTGGTACACGTTCGCCGCCGGCGTGTTGATCGTCGCCACGCTTTGGCTGGCTTGGAGACGCCCGCGACTCGCCGTTCTCAGCGCTCCCGTGGCGCTGGCCGTCATCGTGTGTGCATTGGCCGCTCAGCGCCGGATCGACATCGCCGTCGCCTTGACCACGCTGTTTGTCGACGGCGAGTATATCTTTGCCGCGGCTTGGTGGTGCGCCATGGCGCTCGCCGCGTTGCGCTTCAGTCGGCATGAGGTCATCCTTGGCTTGGCGTTCATGCTTCTGGGATCGGCGCCAACCTTTCTCGCGACCCAGACTCTCGAACATGGCCGCTGGCTCGGGGGCGTGGGCCATGCCATCTTGGGCTGGGCAGCGATTCGCGGCGTGTGGATCGCGGCGCCGATGGTGTGGGCCGCGATGAAGGGCGACCTCCAGAACGACTCCGAGGAGGGGAATCGCTCGGAGACCGTCAAACCTCCCGTTCCCACGGAGACCGAAACTAAGGAGCGCTGACCTTGGCCCGCAATATCCGAGTCTCAACGATTGCCTACCAGCCGGTGCCGACGGGCGAGAACCGCCTCGAACGCACCCATGGGAAGATGCGCGAGCTACTCGAAGAGGCCGCTCGCGCCAAGCCTGACCTCGTTGCCCTGCCTGAGTTCTGCAACGTCCTCGGCCTCTCGATGGAGGACAGCCTTGCCGCGGCTGAAGAGATCCCCGGGCCGACGTCTGAGGTCTGTAGCGAGATCGCTCGCAAGCACGGCATGTACATCGTGCTGCCGATCCCGGAGCGCCTTGACGGGAAGTTCTACAACACCGCGGCGCTGATTGGACGGGACGGCGAAATCGTCGGCAAGTACAACAAGTACCAGCCGACCATCGGCGAGATCGAGGAAGGCATTGTGCCGGGCTCGGACGCGCCGGCGTTCGACACGGATTTCGGCAAGGTCGGTTGCGCGATTTGCTTCGACCTGAAGTTCCCGGAGGTCGGGCAGCTTCTCGCCAAGAACGGCGCGCAACTCGTCGTCTACGCGACCATGTTCATCGGCGGCGAGCGGCTCGGGCACTGGGCGCGGGACCATGGGTTCTACATCGTCAGCAGTTATTCGGCGCGCAGTTACATCATTGACATGTCGGGCCGCACGCTTGCCGAGACGGGCAGCGAGATCAACCCCGTGCGCTCGAACCTCGTCCCGCCGATCGCGACTGCCGTGATCAACATGGATCGCGAGTTCTTCCACCTCGATGCGAACCAGAATCGCTTCCCCGAGATCATCGAAAAGTATGGGCCGGGGGTCGAGATTATCGTCGACTACCCGGAGGCCCATTTCACGCTGGCGAGCAATATGGATGACGTGACCGTGCGAGACATCATCGCCGAATTCGAGCTGGAGACGTGGCGTGACTACCTGAATCGCGCCCGCGCCGTGCGCGCGGAGGCGCTGGCCTGAGAATGAACTGGCTTCGATACTCGGCTGTGGGTCTGTTGCTTGTGCTGGCTGCGTGTGGGCTGCTCGGATGCGGAGGCTCGAGCCCGCTGCCCCCGGTGGTGATGCAGACCGTCGACCGCATTATTGTCGTGGGGTGGGACGGGGTCCAGCTCGCGCACATGCGCGATCTGCTGGCCGCCGGGGACCTGCCGAATCTGTCCGCAATGATCGCGCGCGGGTCGATGGTGAGTACCACGGTCACGAACCACGCGAGCGACACGAAAGCCGGATGGACCCAGATCTTCACCGGCTATCGGCCGAAGATCACTGGCGTCATTAGCAACTCGTTCTACGCCGCGATTCCCCAAGGGTACACGCTCTTCGAACGCGCGCGCGAGCACTACGCGGCGTCCGGCAAGGACTTCCGAGCTGTGGGGATCACGGGCAAGGACGAGAACATCGGCAGTGGCGTGGGCTTCCCCTTCGAGCACTGCGCAAAGACGCTCGACGTCTGGGAGGGCGACCTGAAGCGCGATGCCGATGAGGTCGGCGCGCTGGCGCTGCAGGCATTGGATCAGCACGGCACCGCTGAGGCGCTAGTGGCGTTCATCCACTTCGGCGATCCCGACCATGCCGGCCACAAGCGCAACGAGAACTCCCAGGAGTACGACGACGCGATCGTGCTTTGCGACCAGTGGTTGGGACGGCTCGTGGACAAGGTGAACGCGCTGGGAATCGCCGACGAGACGCGCATCTTCGTCACGACCGACCACGGTTTCGATGAGGGTCAGAAGACGCACAACGACGCCCCAGACACGTGGTTCGTGTCGGACCGTACGGACGTGAACCGCGACGCGAATCAGGACGCGGTGGCCCCAACGCTCTACGGAGCGCTGGGCATCGACTACACCAAATACCGACCACGATTGGAAGGCCGCCCGCTGGTCCGCTAGATGCCGAAGCGGCGGTGCCGCATTAAGGAGGGACAAGCTGTGGAGAAGATCACGTACGGCGACTGGAAGAACTGCTTCAGGCTTACGAACGGTGAGATGGAACTCGTTGCGGTTGGCGATATCGGCCCACGCGTCATTCGCTTCGGCCGGGTGAACGGGCCCAACATGTTCGGCGAGCTGCCGGGGGCGGGCGAGGGCGACTGGCTGCTCTACGGCGGCCACCGACTGTGGCACGCGCCTGAGGAGTTGCCGCGGAGTTATGAGGCCGACAACTCCCCGTGCAAAATCGAGATGCGCGACGATGCCGTCCGGCTGACCGCCGAGATTGAGCCCAAGGCGCGGATTCAGAAGCAGATGGAGATCTCGCTGGCGGACGACGACAAGTGCGCCACGATCCGCATGAAGCTGACAAACCACAACTTGTGGCCCGTGACGCTCGCGCCCTGGAGCCTCACCGTCATGGAGACAGAGGGCTACACCATCGCGCCGTACCCGACCGGCGAGTTCACGAGCCTTCTGCCGAGCGGGCCGATGGTGCTGTGGCCCTACAACGACATGGCCGACTCGCGGCTTAGCCTAACGAGCAACCATGTGGTCATCCACCAGGACCCGAGCATGTCCCCCCGCTTGAAAATCGGCCTCGCCTCCACCGAGGGCTGGGCCGGTTGGACGAAGAACGGCGATCTCTTCATCAAGCGCTTCGACCCGGTGCCGGATGCGATCTACCCAGACTACGGCTGCGCGGTCGAACTCTTCGCGAATGACGCCATCGCCGAGGTCGAGAGCGTCGCGCCGCTCACCACGCTGGACCCGGGCGAGAGCGTCGAGCACATCGAGCGTTGGTACCTCTTCACCGGCGTCGAGTTCGATGGCACGGAAGAAGCCATCCAAGCGAACGTGCTGCCGCGCGTGAAGGGCACTCGATAGCCCTCGCGGCCCTGTGCTGACAATGAACGCCCGGCCCCGCTGAACCGAAGCGTGGGCCGGGCGTTCTGTTCTTGTGGAGGCTTGCCATGACCCTCATGCTCCCCGTCCTGTTGGCCCTATCGCCCGCCGCGTCTGCCGAATCAGTTCGTCTCGAGGTGATTGCCGACACCTCCATCGCCGCGTATGCGCCGGAGGTCGAGGAGAACCTCGGCGGGCGTTCGCGGATCCGCATCAAGGGCATCCAGCACTTCATGCTGGCGAGGTTCGACCTGGCGCCGATCCGCGGGAAGGACGTGCAGAGCGCGACGCTCCACCTTCGCCTCGCAAGCGATGAGTGCTGGCTGAAGACGGTCGGACTCAGCACCATCTCGGCCGATTGGGACGAGGGGACGGGCCAGGGCGAGCCGGAAGAGAGTGGGTGTTGCTTCCGATGGGCGGCCTATCCGGACACGCCGTGGGCCGGTCCGCAATCTGACTTCACCGACGTCAGCTTCGGCTTGGGCAATACGCGCTGCGCGTACACGGACGTGCGCCAGGTGGGTGATGGCTGGCTTGAGATCGACGTGCCGGATGTGCTCGTCTACGCGATGGCGTCAGGCGATTCGTATGGCCTGGTCATCTCCGATGAGAAGGGCCAAACGGGCGCGAACAATGACGTCTGGTCGCGCGAGCAGTCGAGCAGCAAGCCGTATCTGACCGCCGAAGTCAGTAACCACGACGCGGAGCCTCCCGCCGGGCCTCGCGACCTGGTCGTCGAGCCTCTGCCGTCGGCCGCGCACCTCGATTCGGGCGCGATGCGGATCAGCTTCACTCGTGGCGGAGAGGGCGCTTTCACCTACGAGGGCTTGCTTGTGTCTGGCGGCGAGTCTCGGGAGATCCCTCGGTGGGCGATCCCCCATGCCGTGGATGGCGGACAGGAGATCGCCCTCACCGACCTTCCGCCGGATGTGGAGTATCGCGCGCGCATGCGCTCGGTCGATCGGTATGGCAACCGATCGCAGTGGGCGGAGGCCACGGGCCGGACTTCGCCCGCTCTCGAATGGCCGGCGATCCCTGACCGGCGGGTGCCCGCGCAAACCAAACCGCGCCTCCCCGGCACCGTCTACGCCTGCCCGGCAACGGTCAAGATGAATCCCCGCAGCGGCTACATCCTCGAGGAGATGGGCCCCGAGACCTACGGCGGCGTGTGGATCGGCCAGCTCCCTGTGATGGATTCACGTTACGTATGGGACCGCGTCGATCTCATGGTCGCGCGCGGCGGCTTCGCGAGCTTCCAGGTGATCGTGCAGGTGCCGAAAGACCTCGCGGGCGCCGAGGTCTCCATGGGGCCCTTCGCATGCGACGGCGGCGAGGCTCTGTCGGCGGACGAGGTGGAGTTCTCCCGAGTCTGGTACGTGGAAGACGGCGAGCTTCTTTACCCGGAGGTCGCGGTCCCGACCGACGGAACTGTGCTCCTGCCCGCCGAGGACAACGCCATCGCTGATCAGTTGCGCCAAGCCGTGTGGGTGGATCTCTACGTGCCTCCGGCCGCGGCCGTTGGCAGGCACGCGTCCGAGGTGCGCGTCCAACTCGGCGATCAGGAATACGCTATCCCGGTTGCGATCGATGTGCTGTCATTCACCTATCCCGACGCGCTCAACTTCAACGTCGACCTCAACGGCTACGGCCCGGTCGGCGGGCACTTCGGCTTGGACAACAACTCCGCTGAGTATCGCGTCATCGAACGCAAGTACCACCGGCTCGCCCACGCGCACCGCGCTACGCTCGATATTCTCGGCTACAGCCAATCCGGCAACATCAACGCCAACTACGCGCCCCCGCTTGAGGGCCGAGGGGCGGACACGAGGATCGTCGACTGGACCCCATGGGACGAGCAGTTCGGCCCGTATTTCTCCGGTGAGGCATTCGCCGGTTTACCGCGAGACAGCGTCCCGCTGAATAACTTCTACCTCGCGCTCCACGAGGATTGGCCCGGCCCGATCGAGGAGTATTACGACGCGCCCGAGGTCTCAGCCGATTACCCGCGGATGGTTGTCGATCACGCCATGCGCGCGGCGCCCGTCGAGGAGGCGTTCAGCGATGCCCACCGCGACGCGTTCCGCGCCGTCTCGCGCCAGCTCGCCGAGCACATCGCCGAGATGGGTTGGACCGACACCGAGTTCCACTGCTACCAGAACAACAAGCACTACTTCAAGAAGGCCGACCAAGGCGGGCGCGGCACCAGTTGGTGGCTCCTGGACGAGCCGAGTTTCCGCGATGACTGGCTCGCCCTTGAGTACTTCGCCGGGCTGTTCGCCGAGGGCATCGCGGGGATCGACGGGCCGCGGATGGTCTATCGCGAGGATCTCTCTCGCCCGCAGTGGCAGCGCCAGTGGCTCGCGGACACCGTCGGGCTGATGGTCATCTCGCGGCAGCTCTTCGACAAGCACCGGCGGTGCCTGGCGCTTCAGCGCGACAACGGCGCGACGATATGGAACTACGGCTCGGGGAACGCGGTCGGCTCATCGAATCTCGAAGCGGCAACGTGGCCGCTCCGCGCCTACCTCGCCGGCGCTGATGCGATCGTCCCCTGGAACACCATCGGCGGCGATGGTGATCTAGAGACGGGCGATCCGACGGCGATCCTGTATCCGGGCAAGCGATTCGGGATCGACGGACCCGTTGCGAGCCTGCGCTTGAAAGCCTGGCGCGATGGCGCGCAGGACGTCGAGGCCCTTATCGCGCTTGGTGAGAAGCAGGACTGGAATCGCGAGCAACTCGCGGCCGCCATCTGGTCGATGCGCGGGCGCGACCCGGACCCCGAGGCGCTCGCGCTGGCGCCATGGGCCGCCGTCGAAGATCTCACCGTCGAGGAACTCCACGGAATCCGCGAGCAGGTTCTGCGGATGCTGTCGGACTGACACTGCCCAAAGGAGCTGCCATGCGCTCAATCCTCGTTGCCTGCATCGTCGCATCACCGTGCCTCGCGCAAGGCAACGCGCCGTCTCGCGACGATGCCCTCGCCGCGATCGAGAGCGCGTGCGCGTTCTTCGCCAATGATGTCGCGGCGACCGGCCCGTACTGTTGGCGCGTTACGGGCGACCTGAAGCTCCGCGAGGGCGAAGGCCGGTGCGACGCGACGCTGGGTTGGGTGCAGCCGCCGGGCCTGCCAACGGTCGGCGGCGCGTTCTTGGATGTCTACGACCTCACGGGCGACGCTCGGTATCTGGCAGTCGCGCAGGGCGTAGGTCAGACGCTCGTCAAGGGTCAGCTTCACACCGGCGGGTGGTACTACCACCTCGAGACAGATCCCGTGAAGCGCCAGGAATACCTCTACCGCGACATGCCGGTGAAGAAGGTCGGGCGCTCATTCCGCACGACGAGCCTCGACGACAACGTCACCCAGTCGACCGCGCGCTTCCTGATGCGCTTGGACAAGACTCTCGGCTTCCGCGATGCCTCTGTGCATGATGCGGCGGAATTCTGCCTCGAGACGCTGCTGATCGCCCAACGGCCCATCGGCGCGTGGTACCAGAACTGGCGCGAGTATCCGAAGCCCACCACCGACGCCGACTTCCCCGTCATCGCCGCCTCGTACCCCGCCGATTGGTCGCGCGAGTGGCTGAACGACTGGCCGGGCCAATACTACCTCAACGACAACGTGCTGATGGACATGGTCGACGTGATGCTCGACGCGTATGACACCTATGGCGATGAGCGGTTCCACCAATCGGCCCTGAGGGCCGGCGACTTCTTCATCATGGCGCAGATGCCCGATCCCCAGCCCGCTTGGGCGCAGCAGTATGACATCGACATGCACCCCTGCTGGGATCGCAAGTTCGAGCCGCCAGCCATCTCGGGGCGGGAATCGCAGGACGCGATGCTCTGCCTGATCAAGCTCTACCGTCGCTCCAGTGACGCGAGGTATCTTGAGCCGATCCCACGGGCGATCGAGTACCTGCGCTCGTCGATCCTGCCCGACGGTCGGCTCGCGCGGTTCTACGAACTGCGGACCAACAGTCCGCTGTACTTCACGAAGGACTACCAGCTCACGTACGATTCCTCCGACATGCCCAAGCACTACCGCTTCGCGTGGGACTCGGACCTCGATGCCATCGAGGCCGCCTACAACCTCGCGAAGGCCGGCGAGCCCGAGCCCGTACTCGCCCTCACACCGGAGTTGAGCGCGCGCGTCGCCGCGATGATCCGCGCTCTCGACGATCGTGGCGCGTGGGTCGAGGAGGGCGTCATGGATACGTACGACATGGAGCCCGAGTCGGGGATCATCAGCTCTCAGACCTTCGCCGATAACATCCGCGCGCTGTGTGATTACGCAGCGCTGACGGCTGAGTAGAGGACCGCGCTGCCTCGCTACTGAACCTCCGCGCGTCATGCAGGCACCCGAGACAGTCGACGATAGCGCGCGGCGAGGCAAGGGCGTCACGTGGCGGTCCGTGCTCATCGGGCTGATCCTCATTCCACCGAATTGCGTCTGGGTGGTGCAGGTTGAGATCGTGCACTACTCGGGTCACCCGACGTGCCTCTCGATCTTCTCAAACGCCGTTTTCAGCCTCTTCCTCGTGATCCTCTTCAACCTCGCCCTCCGGCGGATTCGGCCGCAATGGGCGCTGACTCAGGGCGAGTTGCTCACGTCTTACATCATGGTCGCGCTGGGCGCGAGCGTCGCCGCGCACGACATGCTGCAGATGCTCGTGCCGACGATGGCCCACGGGCACTGGTTCGCGACCCCCGAGAACAAGTGGGAGCAGCTCATCCACCCCCACCTCTCCGAGTGGCTGATCGTCACGGACCAGCACGCGCTTGAGGGTTACCACGAGGGGCGGACGAGCATCCTCGACTCCGCCAATTACGTGCCCTGGCTGAAGCCGCTGTTCTGGTGGGGGACGTTCGTGCTGACGCTGATCTTCGTGATGCAGTGCATCAACTCGGTCATGCGCAAGCAGTGGACTGAGAGCGAGAAACTCACTTACCCGCTGATCCAGCTCCCGGTTGAGATGACTCGCAGCGGCGGCGCGTCGGGGCTTTACGTGGGGTGGGTCTTCTGGTTTGGGTTCGCGGCGGGCGCGGGCTTGGATCTCTACAACGGCACTGCGTTCCTCGTGCCGTCGATACCCCAGCTCAACGTCAAGCTGACGAATCTCAGCCACTACTTCAGCGGCGCGCCGTGGAACGCGGTGGGGTGGTTCCCCGTCTCGTACTACCCGTTTGTGGTGGGGCTGAGCTTCTTCCTACCTCAGGACGTCAGCTTCTCGTGCTGGTTCTTCTACCTCTTCCGCAAGGCGATTCAGGTCTTCGCGGCGGCGACCGGCTGGGGACAACTCGCCGGCGCGCCGTTCCTCATCGAGCAAGCTTGGGGCGCGTGGATGGCCTTCGCGGGGCTGGCGGCATACAGCGCCCGGCGGCACTTGGCAATGGTGTGGAAGACGATCCGCAACCAGCCCGGCGGGATCGACGATTCTCGCGAGCCGATGCGCTACCGCTTCGCCGTTGGGGGAGTGGCGCTCGGGTTAGCGTATCTCACCGCGTTCTGGGTAAAAGCCGGGGGAAGCATCTGGCCGATCGGGCTCTACTTCATCCTCTACTACGCCCTCTTCAGCGCGGTCTCGAAGATGCGCGCGGAGATCGGGCCGCCGACGCACGAACTCGGCTCGATGGCGACCACGCGGATGGTCGGCGAGATCTTCGGCACCAAGAGCCTCGGCGCCGGGACGCTGGTCAGCTTCGCCATGCTCTGGTTCAACAACCGGATGGTCCGCAGCCACCAGATGCCGATCCAGCTCGAGGGCTTCAAGATGGCGGAGCGCTCCGGCATCGACTACAAGCGGCTCGCGTGGGCGATGATGGCCGCCGTCACGCTGGGGTTGTTATCGGGTTACTGGGCGCTGCTATCGGACGCCTACAACAGCAAGGGCGCGCGCGGGACGGGCTTTGCGGGCGAGTCCTTCCGCCAGCTCCAAGGCTGGCTCATCGCGCCGCGCGGGCCCGAGCCGCTGCACATCGCCTTCATCGGCGGCGGAGCGGTCTTCGCGCTCCTTCTCGGCGCCGCCCGCATGAGAATCACCGGCTGGCCGTTCCACCCAGCGGGCTACGCGCTGGACATGGTCTTCGGGCTCGATTACGTCTGGATGCCGATCCTCATCGCCTGGGCCAGCAAAGGCCTTCTCCTCCGCTACGGCGGCCTGCGCGCCCACGCGGCGGTCATCCCCTTCATCTGCGGCCTCATCCTCGGCGAGTTCGTCGTCGGCTCCTTCTGGTCCAGCCTCTCCGTCCTCCTCGACAAACCCATGTACACCTTCTGGATTTTCTGAATTCGCGCACGGGGGTGGGAGGTGGGGGAGGGTTGGTCCAACGCGTTGTCAGTGGGGTGTGATCCGAGGGTTCTGGGGATGCGCGCAACAGGGGGGCCTAGCTTGACAGTGATGACGATGGATTCCAGATGACGTGGACGCCGTAGAAGCCCAGCCCGTAGTAGGCGGCTGCCGCCACCAGCAGTCCCGTCCCAAGCCATGCCAGGAGAAGAACGGGCCGGGATTTCACGGACCGGCACGCCAGCGCGACCGCGGCGGCCACTCCGCAAGCGAACAGGAGCGTGAGCACCGGTGACCGTCCCAGTAGATCCCCAAATCGCGCAATGCGGTTGAGCGGCATCGGATACTCGTCCGCGCCCACACTCCGCAGGACAGCAACCTGTCCGGTGAGCCACCACTGACTCAGCAGACATGTGGCCAGAGCGAAGGAGGCGATGAGCCCTCGGACCCAGTGAAGCCTGTCCGAGACGCGAGTTGCTGCGATCGGCGCTGCCATGCCTTACTCCTCGTCCAGTTGCGTCTGCCCTGGTCGGCGGGAGGGCCAACCCGATGAAGGGCCGAAGGGGTTCCCAAGCACACACTGCAGAAGCAAGGAGCCTCACCATGCGTTGCGTTGCGCTCGCCGTGGCCGCATTCTTAGTGACGTCCTGCCTCGCTCAGGACCTCGCGCTTGAGCCC
Organism: uncultured Armatimonadia bacterium; assembly: GCA_964555935.1. Classification (GTDB taxonomy): domain Bacteria; phylum Armatimonadota; class Zipacnadia; order Zipacnadales; family VGFC01; genus CAZKUN01. Next base: position 10,765 of record CAZKUN010000007.1, read on the forward strand.
TTCAGCTACCACGAGAGCTTCGAGGGCGACTTGCCGGACATCAAGATGTGGGCGAAGAACGGCGAGCATACGATCAACGCGCTCGAGGCCAGCGATGAGCAGGCCTTCGATGGCGACAAGTCGCTGAAGCTCGATATCACGCTTGAGGGCGGCAGCTACCATTACATCGGCTCAATGATAAAAGTGCCGGCGGCAGGCACCGCGAAGCTCTCCGCCCGCGTCTTCGTGGCCGAGGGGACCAACACGCGCGTCGGCTTCGGGACGAACATGATCTACCCGCCGACGCACCACTCGGGCTGCGGTCCCTCCGACACGTATGAGGAGGTCACGGGCGAGTGGCGGCTGGTTGAGATCGACCTCGCAGAGCGCGGACGCGCGGGATCTGATAGCGTCATGAGAGGCCACACGGGGACCCTCACCGGCGAGGATGTCGGCGCGTACCTTGACCGCTGGAGCCTGTTCCTCTACGGCGGCGAGGGCAAGCGCGCGGTTGTGTACCTCGACGATATTCGCATCGAGGGCGACATCCCCACGGAGACTGACTGGGACACGGCGATTGACGCCCGTTGGCAGGGGGCGAAGGATCGGATGACGGCGCAGGTCGCCGCGTGGCGCGAGCAGATCACCCGTGGCGAGGCGGCTCTTCGCGCCGTCGATGCGGCGGGCGCTGAAGATCGGGTTAGCGCCGCGCTGGAGCACGCGAGGAACGCCGGCACGCGCATTGATGCCCTCGAGACGAAGGGCTACGGACCCGCCGCCGACGTGGATGTCATCAACGCCGCGCTCTTCGCGCTCGAGCATGAGCCGAAGACCATCGCCGCGATCTCTCAAGCCCGCGCCGATGGCGCGCCGTTCCTGCTGTATGCGCCTAACGCCATGACGAACGACCGGCTTGTCTCAGGAGCGCCGCTGCCCGCGCCCCTCGGCGACGGGCTGAGCTGCTCGGGCTGCCGGGGCGAGTACGAGACCGTCTCCGCCGCAGTGTACGCGGTTGACGATATCTCCGGCCTGCTCGTGTCTGTTTCGGATCTCGACGGACCGGGCGGCGGGATCCCCGCCGACGCGGTCGACATCCGGCTCGTGAAGGTCTGGTACCAGGCAGGACGCGGCATCCGCGACCTGAAGGGCCGCATTCTCGTCCCCGAGTTGCTGCTCAAGGACGATGCCCTGGTCCGTGTCGACACCGAGGCCCAACACAACTACCTGCGTAGCACGGACGAAGACGGCACGACCGAGTACCTCGTCTGCAGCGAGCCCGATAGCTCAAACCTGGCGGGCGTGAGGCCGATCGACGCCGCGGAACTCCAGCCCGTCGATGTGGGGGCCGATGCCCTCCAGCAGTATTGGATCACGGTCCGGATCCCCGATGATGCCGAGGCCGGAGACTACGAGGGCACGCTCACTTTCACTGCGGGCGATGCCTCGCGCGAGATGCCACTGAGCGTGACGGTGAATGACTTCGACCTCGAGCCCTCGCGGTTGATCTACTCCGTTTACTACCGCGCGAAGCTCGCGGCGGACGGCCTGCCGACGATCACCTCCGAGCTTCGCTCAGAGGAGCAATACCGCGCCGAGATCGCCGACATGAAGGCCCATGGTTGCCTCTACCCCACCAACTACCAGGGCTGGACGGAGCCGCTGATCCAACGCGTGCTTGAGATCCGCGACGAGGTCGGGATGCCCGGCGGGCCGTTCTTCAACCTCGGCAGGAGCACGGGCGCGACGTCAGACCCCGGTGAGATCGCCGCGCTGCAGGATGATGTCCGCAAGTGGATCGAGCTGTGTGAGGGTTTCGGCTATGACGAGGTCTACTTCTACGGCATCGACGAGGCGAAGGGCGAGCGCCTGAAGAGCCAGCGCGACACGTGGAAAGCCGTCCGCGATGCCGGCGGCAAGACGTTTGTCGCATGCTACCTGAAGACATATGAGACGATGGGCGATCTGCTCGATGTCGCGGTGCTCGCCGGCGCGCCGAACCCCGACGAGGGCGCGAAGTACCATGCCACGGATTCGCGCGTGTTCTGCTACGCCAACCCGCAGGTCGGGCCCGAAGAGGCCGAGACTTTCCGGCGCAACTTCGGCCTGGTGCTGTGGAAAGCGGGCTTCGACGGCGCGATGGACTACGCCTACCAGCACGGCTTCACCCACGTCTGGAACGACTTCGACAGCACCAGCTACCGCGACCACAACTTCACCTATCCGACCGTGAACGGCGTCATCGATACCGTCCAATGGGCCGGTTTCCGCGAGGGCGTCGACGACGTGCGCTACATGACCACGCTCGAAAACCTCATCGCCAACTCAGACGACAAAGCAACCGCCGACGAAGCGCAGGCGTGGCTGGACGCGCTGGAACCGAAGACAGCAGACCTGGATGATGTGAGGGCGAGGATGGTTGAGTGGATTGGGAAGTTGAGGTAGGTTGGCGAGCCACAGAACGCCAGGTATCGGGCTTGGTGTCAGCCAGTTTCACCCGGCGGCAGCAGCGGGAGCTGTAGGTTGTCGATTCTCGGCTCCTTTATCGGCAGGCCCTCGAAGACGCCATCCAGCGGGAGAAGGTGGTCGCCGTCATACGTGTGGAGCGCTGATGCATCAGCAATGATTGCCGACGCTATGTGGACGGCATCAGCACTGCTCAGCCGCCTGGTGGTGGCGCGGATGATCTCCCGCACCTTCGCCGCCACGAAGTGGTCGAGCGGCACAGGCACGATGAACTCGTTGTCGAAGAAATCGACGATCATCTGCTCCTGATCTTCTTCGAGCGGGACGCCGGCGACCTTGGCCACCTCGCACATGGTGAACAGGGACGTCGCGATGCGGATGGCGCCATTCTCCGCTCGGTCGGTGATCCCGCGAAGTACATTGATGGTTCCCGGGGTCGCCTGGATGCGGTCAATGAACACGCAGCTATCCCAGTACACGATGCGCCCATCACTCATCCCGTAACCCCCGAACATATTCCACGGCGTCCACGCCATCTGTCAGGTTGATCCCCTCGAGATCCGCGAAGCTCGGGAGCGACTCCGGCTCTTTGATCCACCGCATGCGCTGGACGTTGATATGAGTGGGTTGCCCGCTTCGGTCGTATTGGACGACGCCCTGGACGACCACGCGGTGATCGAAGTGGTCGCGAGCTTCAGGCAACATCTCCTCGGTGATCACGCACTTCACGGCCCTGCCCGAGATCTCATCCCACACGGTGAAAGAGTCGCCGCGTCGCCGCGTGAGTGTCTGCAGGCGTCCCCTGACGGAGCCGAGTGCCTCTCGCTCGCGAGGCAGGAGCGCATCGGCATGAGCGGCGAGGTGCTGTGTTGGGCTGATCGGTTCAGACCAAGGGGTACTCACAGTAATCTGCTCGATGCCGTCGTTGAGGACGGCGACGATGGACTTCGTTCTCTCGACCAGGTCGTAGTTGAAGTACCGTGGCATCACGCCCTCTTCCAGCTCCAACTGGCGGATGCCCTCTGCGCACGCCAAAACCACCTCCCGGGCCGCCGTCTGATCCGCCGACGGATGGGAGCACACGCCAAGTTGCGCGGGACTGTTGTGGCTCAGTCGCGACAGGTTCCACCGCACGCGGCTCCGTTCGCCGGCCGCGATCAAATCGTCCACGCCGCGCACGACCGCGATCGTGTTCTGTACGACCGTCAGGAAGGAGGCGATCGAGATGCAATCATCCTTGCCCACCACCGAGATCGTCAACTGGTCTTGTTCCATTGGTGGCCCCCTCCTGCGATCACTTGTGTGGGCAACGAGCGCAACCCGATCTTACGTCACCGTATATATAACGCTCACGAATGGCACTGCGCTTCGCTCGGCATGAACTACATTGGCCCTGCACAGTGTTCTGTGCCGGCGTGCACGATACCTGCAGCATCCGTGCCCTCACGCCGGCCGGACCTGCGACGTGGCCTTAGTCCGCCGTCGTCGGCTTGCTACCCAACCCCGGCAACCTCATCTGCGAGCGGGAGACGTCGGCGATGGCGCGGCCGTAACGGCCGCCGCCGCCGGATTCGACGGTGAGCTTGCCCTCTCGGGCGCGGAGGATCGAGTCGGCGATTTGGGGACCGACCGTATGGACCAAGGCATCGGGCGATGCCTCGTGGAGAACGGCCATCTCCGTGCCGAACCGGTTGATGAGCCGGTTCAGCCGGATCGCGCCCACCTTCGGCACGAACTGCAGCGGGATCTGATAGTGGTACGGTGGGCGGTGCTCGGGTGACTTCGGCTCGAGCGTGTCCTGAATCTGGTGGATCCGGTCGAGCACGCCCATCGTGACTTTCGGGCCTTCGCAATGCTCGCAGTACGTCAGTGGCGGCGTCTGCGTCGCGATCCAGTTGCACTCGTCGCAGCGCGTGCGATGGTACTTCCCAAGCCTCGGGTCGAGTCCGTAGTTGGCCGTCACCCCGCGCCCGTTGCGCCGCATGAGCGCCAGCACGAATTCCTGAAAACTCGGCTCGGCCATGCGTATGATGTTGTATTCCCGCGCGATCTTAGGCAGCGAGTGCGCGTCGGAGTTGCTCAAGAATGTCTTCCCCTCAAGCTCCTCGATCCGGTCGGCCGTGTAGCTGTCCGCCGAGAGTCCCAACTCGATCGCGGGTATGCGCGCCCACTGCTCGTCGTCCGGGAAGACATCGCGCATCCGCCGCGCGCAAGCGCCGTAGACGCTCTTGTGCGGAGTGAACGAGTGCGCCGGCATGAAGATGCCGCCCGAGTCGTAGCAGATCTTCTCCAATTCCGCCGCGGGTAGCCGACAGGTCTGCGATGAGAGTTCGATGTTCGTGACATGCCGCTGGAGCGTGCCGACGAAGGCTTTCAACTCGGCGAGGCCGGGGAAGTAACTGACGTGATGCGAGCTTCCACGGTTGGGCTCGCGCGTCTCGATCTCAGAGCCCGGGATGATGGTCAGCTCGTCGCGAAATCGAAAGCCCCCGCCATCCAGTTCGACCATCTCGCCCTCGGACATCAGCGTGTAGATGTCCTCCATCACGCGGGGTGAGCCGCAGTCGATGACGCCCGCCACCTGAACGCCCTTCCGGCGCGCGCACTCGATGGCGATGTGCTCGAAGGTAAGCTCTCGCGACGCCGTGATCTTGACCGGCTTGCCGTCGGAGGATGCGCCGATGTGGATGTGGAGATCGCAGACGTAGTCCTGCATCATGGTGCTCCGGCACGACATCACGCGGCGAGGCGGCTCCCATGCCGCCCCACCGCGGTCTTGTTCGCGGGCTTCGCGGACGTCGTCGTCCGAAGCGTTGGCTGTGACTAGATCAACGCCAGGACGGAGTCCGCTGCCTTCTTGGCTCTCAGCGCGGATACCTCAGGCGGAAGCTGCGTCAGCTCCGTGCTGAATGTCTCGAGGCCCATGTAGTCCCCGTAGCCAATTTTCTTGAGCGCGCCGAGGAAGGCCTTCAGGTCGATCTGGCCCTCGCCGGGGAGCAAGCGTTCCATATCAAGCTGCTCTTCGGCGGTGCGGTCGGCCGTCGCATCGTTGAGGTGGACGTGGACGACCTTCTCGACCGGGAGCGCCTCGAGTTCGGCCTGCGTGTGACCGGCGGTGAACCAGTGGAATGAGTCGACGAGCAGGCCGATGTTCGGCTCGCCCATCTCCTCTTCCATCTCCAGGAGCTGGTCCATTCGGTAGATGAAGTCTGGGCTGTTCCCACGCGATGTCGCCGGGCCAACCCACTCAAGGCCCAGTCTCACGCCGTGTTCCCCAAGGATTCTCCCGCATTCGGCGAAGCGGCGGACCGCGATCTTGCGGAACGCGGCGGGATCTTCGGTTGTCGGCGGGATCCACGTGCAGGTGCGCGGGCACCCAATCTCCTGCCCGAGTTTGGCCTGTGCCGGGAGATTCGCCAGACCGGCCTTGAACGTATCCTCATCCTCGCGCCAATTGACCGATAGACCCCAGACTCCGGGCTGCACGTTCAGTTCCGCGAAATACTCTTTCACGCCGTCGATGGACTTCTCCTCGACCATCGCAGCGATGGCCTCAATGCCCGTGTCAACGCCCGGGAGCCCAACTTTGGAGGCGAGTTCAAACTGCTCCAGAGCGGAGAGCCCGCCGCCGAGAATAGTGCCGTTCAGAGACGGTTTCAATAGACACAACTCCGTTTCGTGTTCGGATTAATGGCCGACCTGGGAGACTTCGGTGAGGAGGGCCCGAATCCTCCCACGCCAGGAGGCGTCGCCTGCCGAATTGGTGAAACAGGAGTGCCTCGGCGAGCGTTCTGGAGAAGCAGCTTCCCGCCGCGAAACCAGCCTACGAAAGTGGCACCCAATGCCCAGATTACTGCTCCTGTCAATCGCCCTGGTCGTGCTCGTCGCCGGCTCGTGCTACGCGCAGGACGTCCTGATCGGCGCGGCGCCCGGCATCCACGGCGTCGTGTTTCAGACCGGTGACGGCCCGCCGGTGGTGATCCAGATCGGCGCCACGTCGTTGGGTATCGATGAGGCTCAGATCCCTGGCGTGCCGGCCGGAATCGGCGTTGACGAGGATGTGGAGGAAGGCTCCTACAACCGCGTCGAGTGGGACAAGGGCGGCTTCCTGCGTGATGGGTTCTCCACGCGCTGGACGGGCACGGTCGGCATCGAGGCGGAGGCCGAGTACACGTTCTACGCGAGCAGCGATGATGGCGCTCGGGTGAAGGTCGATGGCGAGACCATCATCGATGAATGGGTGCCGCGCCCCAAGGCGACGACCGAGGGGAAGGTGACGCTGTCCGCCGGCGACCATGAGGTGATCTGCGAGTATTTCGAAGGTGGCGGCGCGGCGGTGTGCCAACTCGAGTGGAGCGCCGAGGGCCTCGACCGCGAGATCATCCCGGAGGATCGAGTATCTGCCGACGGCCAGCCCGGGTGGCGGGCCGAGTATTTCGTGGGCACGGAGCTTGAGGGCGAGCCGATCATCACCGAACAGGCCGAGACGATCGACTACGAATGGGGCAACGCCGGTCCGATGATCAGCCCCGAAGAACCGGGCAACGTTGGCTTCGATTGGACGCGCATCTCGCCGACGGCGATCGCCGGACGCATCAACGCGGGCCCGAACACGCAGATCGGCGTACTCGCGAGCGGGGCCGGCGCCGGCGGCGGGCAGACGGTTGACGTGAAGTTCAACGTCCACGACGCTGACATCCCCATCCGCGAGATCGCCGGCGCGCGCTTCGGACTGCGCATCCTCGATCCCGCGACTGACTACGAGCGCAACGCCGAGGAGGGCAGCTTCTGGTGCCGGCCGACAGACACTTCGGTCGTCTTCGTCGCGGGTTTCATCCCCGTGTCATTCATGAGCGCGGACGAATGTCGGCAGGCAATCAGCGACGCCTTCGCGGCGACCGTCAAGCCGGATCTGCCGACCAGTCCCGCCGACGAGGATGGTTGGATCGCGCTCCTCGAGGACGAATCAGCCGACGGCTGGAGCTTCCGGGGGAACAACAGTCACTGGGTTGCGGCGGATGGCGAGCTGGACAACCAGGGCCATGGCGGCTCCGACGTCCTGACCGAGTCGACATTCCTCGATTGTGACTTGCACATCGAGTTCAAGCACCCCAAGGGCAGTAACAGCGGGGTCTACATGCAGGGGCGGTATGAGTTGCAGGTCATCGATTCGCATGGTGGCGAGCTGTGGGGAGGTTCGTGCGGCGCGATCTACCACATCGCCGATCCCGCGGTGGACGCCACGAAACCGGCGGGCGAGTGGAACTCCTTCGACATTGACTTCACCTCCGCGACGGTTGACATGGACGGCCGGGTCGTGCCGGCTCGCATGACGGTGAAGCATAACGACATGCTGACGTACGATGACTGCGGGGTCCCGCGCGCGACGGGCGGCGAGTTGAACCGCAACTACCTCACGCCCGGTCCCGTCATGCTCCAGGGCACGCACGGTCTGGTGACTTACCGCAACATCAAGGTCCGGCCGAAGTAGCCGGCAGGCGCCCCCAGATCTCGGCCAGCGGGAAGAAGAGCTCTTTGTACACCTCGCCCATCCTGTTCATGCGCGCGCGGCCCTCGGGCTGAGGTTCGAGGACCGAGGCGATCGGCAGGCTATCGGTCACCTCTTCGGTACGCTCGATTGCGCCGATGGCCTTCGCCGCCAGTAGGGCCGCGCCGTAGCTCGCGGCCTCGGTGACCTCCGGCAGCAGAACGCGCTTGCCGGTGGCGTCGGCGACGATCTGCGCCCAGATGGGGCTCTTCGCCGCGCCGCCGATCATGCGAAGCTCTGAGATCCCGCCTATGATCTCCTCCATGACATCAACGTTCCAACTCGCCTCCAGCGCCACGCCCTCGAGTAAGCCGCGCACCATCGCGCCACGCGAGTGGCTGTTAGACATCCCCAGGAAATGCGCGCGCGCCTGCGGCTGGCGAGCCGGCGTGATCGCTCCGTAAAGGTGCGGCAGGCACGCGATCGGGCTCGCCGCCGGGTCCGCCTCCGCGGCCTCACGCACGAGCTTGCCGTAGGCGTCCTCGTCTTCGATCAACTCGGGGCATAGGGTGTCTCGGAACCACCGCAGCAGCGCGCCACCAGGCTGAGCCCCGAGGACACACCAGCCGCCGGGGAACGCGTGGCAGTAGGATTGCATCCGCTGGCGTGGCTCGAGCGTGGGCTCGGCCGCCGACGCCAGGATTGCCCATGCCGTCCCGCATGAGAGCATCACGGTGCCGGGCGCCAGCGCGCCGCATCCGGTTGCCGCGGCGCACTGATCGTGAGCGCCGAGCGCCACGGTGACATCGGTCGAAAGCCCCAACGCCTCCGCGGCGGCGGGTGTCAGTTGGCCGACAACCGTGCCCGATTCGCGCGTCTCGGCGAGCCGCGATTCGTCAATGCCGACGACCTCCAGAGGCTCCGCGCCCCACCTGCGCTCCCGCACGTCGTACATGATCGAGCGCGATGCATTCGGCGCATCGAGCACTGCCGCGCCCGTCAGCCGCTCCGCCAGGAAGTCCTCCACCATGGCAAAACGCGCGGTCGCGGCGAAGATGTCTGGTTCATTCTTCCGGAGCCAGGCCACGGTCGCCAACGCATGGAAGGGCTGCGGCGACATCCCGCAGCGCTGGAACCACCACTCCGGGTCACGAAGCTCCACCAGCTCGGCGACCTCATCCACCGCCCGCGCGTCCATCCACGTCCTCGCCGGGCCAAGCGGCTTGCTCTCCGCATCGAGCGGCACCATCGTGTCGCCCTGAGTCGACAGCGCGAGCGCCGCGACAGGAGCGGGCGCCTGGGTGGTAACCTCACGCACGCACGCGATAAGCCCGGTCCACCAGTCCTCCGCGTCCTGCTCCGCCCAATCGCGGTGAGGCGTGTGGATGGGGTACTCGCCTCCTGCCTGAGCGATGACGCGGAAGCTGCTGTCGACGAGAATCGCCTTGACGGCGGTGGTGCCGATGTCGATGCCGAGGAATGTCTGATCAGCCATCGGTCTCGAGCTCCTCGTTCGGCGGAGTCGGATCTTCCAACGACGCGGCAAGGTCCTCATAGAGCGCGACCGTCGCGTCCACCATGGTGCGGATGTCGAAACGCCGCAGCAGCTCCTCGCGGTCGGTGATCTCAGGTTCCGCCTCCGCATCCTCCTGCGGCTGCGCGACGCGGGCGAGGCCCGTCCTGTCGAGGTTGAACTCGGTCTCAGACACTAGCGCCTCCGCCAGCGTGGCCATGTCGCCACCGGCCAGCGGGATGACCTGATCGTCGCCGATCTCATCCCCGATCGAGACGCGGTTCAGCTCGTCCCTCAGCGCCGCGGCCAGCGGCTTCGGCTCATCAGGCGGCACAAACGTCGCGACGCCGGCGTCCCCGAGCACCTCGCGCAGGCCCGGCACATCCGACACGATGATCGACGTGCCCGCGGCCAGGCCCTCCAGCGCGACGAGGCCGAACGAGTCTTCCCGCGAGGGGACGCTCAGCACGTCGATCGCGCTGAGAATCTGGTGCACGTCGCGACGCTGGCCGAGGAAGACCGTCTGACCCGACAGGCCCAGTTCATGCGCCAGCAGCTCGAGGGAATCGCGCTCGGGGCCATCGCCGACGATCACGAAATCGACGTTTGGGATCTCCTTGGCGACCTCGGCCGCCGCGTGGAGGAATACGTCGACGCCCTTCTCCTTCGCTAGCCGCGCCACAACGCCGACGACGGCCGCCGACGGGTTCACGCCGATCTCCTTGCGTTTGACGCCGGGGTCGATTCGTCTCTCAAACCGCTGCGAGTCGATGCCGTTGTGGATGACGGTCCATGGCGATTCCCGGCCTGGCGTGGTCGCCTCGACGGCTTCGCGAATTGCGTTCGTGACGGCGATTCCTCGGTCGATCTGCCCTAGCAGCCAGCGGTAGGCATGCCGTTCGAGGAACCGTGGCTGCGCGGGGGGGGAGACGTGGGCCGTCAGCACCAGGCCTGGGCGTGGCTTCATGTCTCTCAGCGCCCAAGCGGCGGCGAGTCCCGCCATGTAGCCGTGGGCGTGGACGACCTGAGCCTCTCGGCCACTGATCAGCCTTCGGAGCTGTTTCGCCGAGCGCATGGTCTGGCGCGCGTCGAAGGCGCCCGGGATGTCGGTATCAACCCATCGCACCGATGCCCGGGTGAGCGCGACCTGGAAGTCGCGGTGCATCGGCCCGGCCACGATCGTAGGGAATCGCCTGGGGTGCATGCGCGAGGTGAGGCCCACCACGTGAGTCTCGATCCCACCGGCGCTCGGGCGGACGACCTCAACGACATTGATCGGTCCGGACATGGTGCATTTCCCCAAGTGAAGTCGCGAGCGATTATGGCGCGTGGGGGAGAGGGCTGTCAAGCGCCAGCCTGCTAGGGGGCGTGCTGCCAGACTATCGCCGTGGCGAGGAACCCCCGCCTGCGCACTGGGAATTCGCGCTCCGGCTCTAGCCCACACGCCTCTGCGGCGGGACCGATCATTTCATATAGCGGCGGGTCGACGAGGATTGCGATCCGGCCGCCAGGGCGCAGGCACCGCGCCATCTCGAACACCGAGTCGCAGACCGCTTCCCGTCGGCCGACTGAGTACGGTGGCTCCGTCACGATGACATCGGCGCAGCGATCGGGCAGCGGAAGGTCCGTTGCGTCCCAGATGGCGGCCATGCCGCCCGTGAGGTTTCCGAGCCCGATCCGAAGGGCGTCGTCGATGTCGCCGCAGATCACCCGCACGCCCCTGCCGAGCGCCACCGAGACGATTCCGCCGAGCCCGGCGTATGGGTCGAGCAGCACGTCGCCTGGCTTCGTGGGGGTGATGTTCACGAGGAAGCGCGCGTCACACGGGCTCAAGCGTCGCTCGCCACGACTGCCGAGGCTCTCGGCGATCTCGCCCCGGTAGATGAATCGGAACGGCCTCGCGTGGGGGGATCCTTCGACTCTCTCCGCCTCGTCCGCCACCCATAACTCGCTGAAGTCGACCAGGTCATCTCCGACGCGCTGCGTGCCGAGCAACCACCTCTTGGCTCGCACCAGCGCCCGATCCTTGCGGCCCTTGCCCAGGCCGTGGCGCGGATCAACGCGCACGAGCGCCTGCGAATATCCCAGCCACTGAACCCGTCGCGTCAGCTCGTCTTGCAGCTCCTCCGGCAGGCTGAACTGCAACCGCATCCGCGCCGGCCACAAGTGCTCGTCCGCGATGGCCAGACCGCGCGTGACCTGGCGAAACTCCGCCTCAGCGACCTCCCACTCGATGCCGCACCCGCCTCGATGCGTGCGGAAGTACACCTGATACCGCGTCCCATCCGGTGCAACCGCCAAGGCCCGCTCCCTATCTCTACCTACGCCGATCCGTTCGCGATCAATAGGCCGTAGTGATAGCTATCTGTCAGCGCCTGCCAGGACGCCCAGATGATGTTTTCGTGCGCGCCAACGGTCATCCAGTGCTCGGTGCCGTTGGTCGACGTGATGGTGACTCTTACCTTCGACGCTGTGCCCTGCTTGCCACTGACAACGCGGACCTTGAAGTCCGTCAGTCGCAGGTCCGCCAGCCCTGGGAATCGGTCGCCGATCGCCTGGCGCACGGCGCTGTCGAGCGCGTGAACCGGGCCGTCGCCGTCCGCAACGCCGCTGACTTGATCGCCATTGATCTTAAGCTGGAGCGCCGCCTCGGAGAAGACCTCCTCAGCGTCGCGCGCCGTCTCTTTCACTAGCACCGTCAGCCGGTTCACGTTGAACAGCTTCGACCGGCCCTCGACGACCTCGCGAGCGAGCAGCTCAAAACTCGCCTCCGCCGTCTCAAACTCAAAGCCCTCGTGCTCGAGTTCCTTCACCCGCGCCAGGATCTCCCTGACCTCCGGCGATTTCTTCGTCATGTCGGGATAGAGGTGCTTGATCTTCTCAACGATCGCCGCGGCTCCCGCCTGGTCTGACAGAATCAGCCGCCGCTCGCCGCCGACCGACGCCGGCGGGACATGCTCAAACGACTCCGCGATCTTGGAGATCCCGTCCTGGTGCATTCCTGCTTTGTGCGCGAAGGCCGATTCGCCCACATACGGCTGGCGCGCGTCGTGGTCGCGCATGGCGATCTCCGCCACCATCCGCGATGTGCTCGCCATCCGGTGCAGCCCATCCTCGGCCACCAGGCACTCGTGCCCCATCTTGAGCGCCAGGTTCGGCACCACGACGCACAGGTCCGCGTTGCCGCAACGCTCGCCGTAGCCGTTGATGGTGCCCTGGACCTGAACGCAGCCCGCTTGAACCGCCGCCAGACTGCTGGCGACCGCGCAGCCCGAATCGTTGTGCGTGTGGATGCCCATCGGCACGTCGACGGCCTCAAGCGACTGGTGGGTCGCCTCGACGATTTCGTCCAACATCCGGCCGCCGTTGGTGTCGCAGAGGATGATCCGTTCTGCTCCGCCCCGCTGCGCCGCGCGCAGCGTCTCAAGGGCATATTCCGCGTCGGATCGCCAGCCATCGAAGAAATGCTCCGCGTCGTAGAAGACCTGCCGACCGCTAGCCTTAAGGAACGCGACCGAATCCTCGATCATCATCAGGTTCTCATCACGGCTGCATCGCAGAACGTGCTCGACATGCAGGTCCCACGACTTGCCGAAGATTGTGATGACGGGCGCGTCGCTGCTGATGAGGGCCGCTAGTTGCGGATCGTCGGCCGCCTCGACGCCCGCCCGGCGCGTGCTGCCAAACGCCGCGAGCTTCACGTGCTTCAGATCGAGTTCGCGCGCCACCGCGAAGAACTCCGTGTCTCGCGGGCTGCTCGGATTCGGCCAGCCGCCCTCGACGTAGTCGACGCCAAGTTCGTCCAGCAACTGGGTAATCCGGCGCTTGTCCTCAACGCTGAAACTGATGCCCTCGCCCTGGGCGCCGTCTCTTAGGGTCGTGTCGTAGACTTCGATTCTGCTCATGGATTCGTCTCGCTTACGCGTCGGTGACGCCGGACCAACGGGCAACAAAAAAGCAGCTCATCTCTTCTCAGAGACGAGCCGCTTGGTGCGAGGCCCGCGGTACCACTCTGTTTGGCCCGGCGCGTCTGGGCCCACTTGCTCCGCACGGGAGAGACAGCTCTCCGACACGGCCCTCGGGATAACGGTCGAGGATCCGGCGGAGCCTACTGAAGCCAGTAGCTGGTTCGGTCCGCGGCTCAGGGGTGATATCGGCGAGCGGCCTATCCTGCCGGGATCTCAGCGCCCCCGGCTCTCTGTAAGGGCCTTCCGCTCCGACACGCCCCATCTCAGCCAATGCGTTCGATTGTAGAGTTGCTTATACCACAATACCCCTCGTCGGGCAAGGGGAGCCCCTCGCCGCGCGGAGGTCAATCCGGCTGCCGACGCGAAGCCCGACGCACAGCCGAAGCCCTCGACCGCGGTCCATGGAGGCGTCCCTGATGCTACCTATCGTGACGATGCTTGTCTGCCTTCTGTTAGCCATCACTGCTGTGGCGGGCGCTGAGCCGCCTAGTGCCGTAGTGGAGGTCGAGGAAGATGTCTACACCTACGAGCCAGCCGACAACGGCGCCGGGCCGCTGTGGTGCCATGGCTCGACGTGCCTCGTGAGGATCGGCGACCGCGTGCTGGCTTCCGGTCTTGAGACCATCGAGGGCATGAAGCCGATGAACAACGTCCGCTGGACGCTCTGGACGCGCGATGCCGACCGGTGGCGTTTGGTCCGCACGGATGAGGCGAACCGCACGCGGGAGCCCGCGCCGATGGCGACCTATGAAGGCGGGCCCGCGTTCCTGTCGGTCAACCCGACCCTCGCCACGCCGGGCGAGTACGGCGGCCCGGCCGTTCCCCAGATTCTCCAACTCGACGTCGCCGACCCCGATGCCGAGGCGGTAACCCTCCTCCCGACATGGGATGGCGAGCCGGCGTTTACCGAGCACTCATACCGCAGCTTCGTGGCCGATGGACCGGGCCGCGAGTTGGCGCTCTTCCAGAACATCGGCTACAACCACGTGGAATGGGCGTTCCGCGATAGCGCCGGCGAGTGGTCCGCGCAGGGGAAGCTCGAGTGGCCATTCGGCGCGGAATACGACAAGCCCCAGCCGATCCGGGTCTGCTACCCGACTGTCGCGATGAAGGACCGCGCCGTCCACTTCTGCGGTGTCAGCGACATCATCGAGCCGTATGACAGATGGCGCGAATACAAGGAAGAACTCACCGGGCGCAAGTGGGACTACGATTTCCGCCGGCTGTTCTACGTTCAATCGGCCGATATCTCCACCGGCGAATTCGGCGAGTGGGTTGAGGTCTCCAGCCGCGACAGCACCTGCGGCTGGATCATGCCTTGCGACCTCTGGATCGCGCCGGATGGCGCGGCGCACATCATCTGGAACGAGCGAGCGCTTGATGAGCGGCTCAAGGAGGAGTTCTTCCCCGAGGAGAAGCAGCGCCACCAGCTCAACTACGCGGTGGTCCGCGAAGGCAAGGTAGTGATGAAGCGTACGCTGCAAGAGGGTGGCGACGGCTTGCCGCCGGAGACGCCGGGGCGCGGGCGATTCCACGTCACGCCCGACGGTCGCTTGCTCGTCTTCTACCACATGAGTGGATCGAGGCCCGACGGCGCCGGGTTCGCGGAGAATCGCTTGCTGGAGATCTACCCGGACGGCACGATCAGTTCGCCGACAGTGGTCGATCTAGGCAATCCGTTCACCTCCTTCTTCACCGCCACCCCACGGGCTGGTTCCGCGCCGTCGGACGTCCTGGATGTGTTTGGTGAGTGCGCCAACACCCAGCGGACGCTGCGCTACGCGCGGATCCGGATTGAGCCCGCGGGCACGGACGGCAGGTAGGTCCCTCGCATCCCGAGGGCGAAGCTCGTCCACGTCGGATGCCATAGGAAAGCGAGCACAGACGCCATGGCCGTGACGCAGGTCGATTCGGACTCTCTGCACGGGCTGGGTATGAGGTCCGCCGATGCGGAGGGCATCAGGAAGACACTGCTGCGCGGCCGCGGCGTCATCTTCGTATGTGGTCCCCGGGGAAGCGGTCGACACTCGGCGATGTACAGCATTCTCTGCTCGGTCAACCACGAATCCCAGAGCCTCATCCTTGGCGATACGTCCGTGCAAGACTGCCTCGATGGCGTCAGCCAGACGCAGCTTCAACCAGGCGAGCGCCTGGCCGACTGGATGCAAACGGCCATGCGCGCCGACGCCGACGTTGTGATGGTCAAGCCGCTCGATACCATCGCCGACGCCATCAGCGTCGTTCGCGCCGCCGGTCGGCGCATCGTGCTGGTCGGCTCGGACGCCGAGAGCAGCCTCGGACCGCTATGCGAGATGATGGACATGGGCGCGAGCCCGGAGGTGATCTGCAACTCCGTTACCCTCGTCATCGCCACTCGCATCGTGCCGCGTCTCTGCCCGTACTGCCGCCGCGAGATCAAGCTCCCGACCGAGGTGCTGGCGCCGTTTGCGCCGCTCCAGCAGATCACGCACGACACGCGCGCGTTTGAGAGTCCCGGCTGTGATTCATGCGCGAAGACGGGTCGTCGCGGCTGGGTTGGCCTGTATGAGGTCCGGGAGGTCGGGCCGCAACTGCAGAGCATCCTGGGCGGGGATTACTCTCCCAAGTCTCTCACCGACGCGAGCATGTGCACGACCGCGATGTCGATCATGTCCCACGCGCTCGAGAAGTCCCAGGCCGGCCTGGTCGATCTCCGCGATCTCCTCCCGCTCGTTAACAGCTGCCCCTTCGACAACGATATCCGCTTCTGGGAGAACTGACGCCCGAAGGGATGACCTGCCATGGCCGATCCCCTCGCCGGCCGCGCGGATGAGTATCTACGTCTCCAGGAGGAGCTGTTCGTCCACGAGCCGGACGGGCTGCTCTACAACTGGATCAACTTGCGGACGCGAAAGCCCTTCCGCGCCGATGAGCTGCCTGACGACATCGTCTATCGCTGTCGTTCAGGCATGCCCGACGCGCTGACGTGGATCAACGGCGAGAACACGATCTGCAAGACGGGCTTCTACCTCGCCGCGATGAGCATGGCGTATGAGCTGACGGGCGAGGAGCGCTACCTCGCGATCGCCCAGCGCCAGTTCGGGGCCATCTACACCATCTTCGAGTTGACCGCCGAGCTGCTGGGAGAGACAGGCTGGATTCCCAAGGCCTTCGGCTGGATCCCCCAATGCGCGTATTCCCACGACATGAATGGCGACCAGATGGATCCGGTCATGGCCGCGCTGCTTCAGTACTCGCGCGTTGCGCCGGAGCCGGATCGCGGCCGGGCGGCTGAGGTCGTTACGGCGGTCGTCGACATGCTCATGCGCTGGGATTACTGCGTGACATTCCCGTTCACTGGGGGGATGTCGGGTGGACGAGGGAGCCTGTGGGACACCCCCAACATCAACGAGCAACCGGCGTTACTGACGTGGTTGCTGCTGGCTGAGGAGATCAGCGGCGAGTCGCGATATCGTGACGAATACGAGCGCGTGCTCGCGGCGGGGCACAAGGGCAATCTGCTGAACCTCACGCGCGTACAGATGTCGGCGCTAGCGCGCGAGGCTCGTCTTGAGAACGTAGCGGATCTGGCGCATTTCGCCGGGATTCCCGCCATGGACGAGCCGGAGGTGGCCTCTCTCCCGCCTGGCGAGAAGCCCGAGGACTACGTGCTGGCGGGCGGCGGGTGGTACGTCAACGGTCACGCCTGCCGGTACTTGGCGGACCGAGACGAGCAGCGCGCCGATCACTGGCGCGGGCAGTTGCGCCGCTGGTGGGAGGACGAGATCTCCTGCACCTACGTCGCCGAACACCGTGCGGGCTACCTCTCCGTCTACCGGAATCCGACCACCGGAAGGCTGCACCACTTCACGCCCCGCATCATCGAGGGGATCCCGCCGATTCGCCGCAACTTCCTGAGCTGGTGCAAGGGCAACTGGCTGCATACCGGCGATTACTGGGCGGCGATGGCGCTCTACGCCTGGGAGCTGCTTGGCGAGGATAGCATGAAGCAAATGGTGCTGGGCCATCTCACCCAGGCGACGCCCGAGGACATGGTGTGGATCAAGGACCCGTCCGGCGAGCTGCCGCCGCAGAGCGCGTACCTCGCCGACTGCTTCTTCGGCCCAAGCGTGTGGCTGTACGTCTACTGGCGCGCGCGCAAGGTGGGGTTGCTCTGAGAACCGCGAAGAGCCTCCCACCCCTGGGAAGCTCTCCTACCGCATCGGCCGTCCGGATGGGCGTTGCTGGTCGATCGGGCCGATCAGTAGTTCGCGATGACGAAGAAGATGCAGTAGATGGTCGCGTAGCCGAACACCGTCACCCACAGCGCCCGGCGCACGAGCCCGCAGCGTTCGAACTTCAGCTTGTTGAACAGCCAGATGGGCATGATGGTCAGACAGGCCTTGACCGCGACGAACGCCGTCACTCCGCCGGATTCCCAGACCCAACGCATTAACGGGTTGTACTCTTCCATCATCCCGTTCATCAGCATATACACGGAACTGATGGTGTCAGCCACCGAGATCAGCACGAAGATGATCATCGGCAGAAGGAGCGTCCTGACTTCGGCGTCAGTTGGACCCTCACCGGTTGTAGGGTTATCGCTCACTCGATCAAGCACCGCCGTCGTAATTCCGTCGCTGCAACTCATCGGCATCAATGCTCCTCAGACAGAGCTAGGACCTTCAGCATCGTAGTGGGACCCCATAGTCCCCGATGGGGGAGAATTCCGCATTAAGGCGACCTGAATTGTTTGCAACAGTTGTGCGGGGCTAGCCGGTAGCCTCGCGATCCGAGGGCACATCGTCGTCTTCAGGCTCTGAGGGCGGCGGTCTGGGTGGCTGGGGCATGGTGGCGTGCTGCGCGCGGCCGCCCTCGTGGACGACGTACGCAAGGACGGGGCCATCGAGATCGATGTCCACCGTACCGTAGAATGCCACTGCCCGCCAACCAGTCGGCGCTCCCGCCGGCATCCGATGGCTAAATACAACGCGCATCGGAGCGCTGTGCAGTGCCCCATCGCGTTCAGTGACGATCTCGACGGCGCTGATCTTCGTGGGGTGGGCGGCCAGGCCAACAACCAAGCCGCGCCCAGCCCGCATAGGGATAGCGAACCGGCCGTCGCCGAATCGCGGCGTAAGGTACTCAATCATCGGCGCCACGGCGAGGGCGTCCGCACGCTTGTCCCTCGCTTGCCACGCGAACAGCCCAACGCTCGCCGCGACCGCTCCTACAATCGACCACGCCGCCCATCGAGCCCGCCGCACGGCTCATTCCCCCCGTCCGAGATCGGTTACGCCCGCCTTCTCTAGCCCCGACCAAAGACCTCCGCCAGCCCATCGCTCGCGGGCAGTGACAATCACATTGGTGAAAACTCGCGGATTCACGGTATACACGTACCAGTACCGAGTGCAATGCTGCGCTGGGTCGACAGCGTAACAGGCCGAACGCTGACACGCTACTCGCCTCGCAGAAGGAGGCCCGCCCTGACCGCGGACGCCAGAATTGCCCCAACCAAGTGGCGCATCAGAGGCAGCCTCCCTAAGGTACTGCCGGCCGTGCGGCCGGTCTTCCTCGCAGGGCTCGTTCTCGTCGAGCAGAGCATGACGTCCACGGCGCTGGTGGTCGCCGCGCTGTACGTGGCGCTCGCGTGTGCCGCCGAGGGCTATCCCGCGAAGGGACGCGGCACCCGATCGGCCATCACCGGGGTGTTCATCCTCGCCGACATCGTCTGGCTCGTCATCGCCATCGACCACTTCGGATTCATCCCAGTGCTCCTGCCGTTTGGCTACGCCGTCGCAGCCGGCGTGGTTGCGGCGTGTGTGTCATGGACGCTCGGGATTGAGGTCCCGTTGCTGGCCACCATCATCTACTACTGCGCGGCGCTGGTTTACTGCAGCGTGATGAACCAGGTGCTTGCAGGAGAGGCGACGGTCTACCTGGCCGCCGCCCTGACGCTGGCCGGGGGCCTGCTGGGATACGTTGGCGGGGAGGTCTACCGCCTCGACCGCAGCCGTCGCGCCCACGATCGATTGAGATTGCTCAGTTCAGCCGACAGCGAAATGGCTGAGGCCGAAGGCGATGGCGAGCTGTTCGTGACGATCTCGACCGCAGCCGCGAACATCGCTGAGGCCAGCCGCGTGTGGCTCATGCGCGTCGACGATGAGACGGGCATGATGCATCTAGAGACGCGAGCACGCGACTCGCGCAAGCTCTACAGCGCCCGATCAGTATCGGCCACCGAGGGCATCGCGGGTGAAGCTGTCCTGAAGGGGCGGGGCCTCATCATCAACGATGCCGCACCCCGTTCGAGACGGCTGTCAGACTTCGAGCAGCAGTTCGCCGACCACCACGTTATTGCCGTGCCGATTCCCGATGTCGATGGCACGATCGGCGTGATTCTCGCGACCCGCAAGCGCTCGCAGCCGGGGTTCACAACCACTGAACTCGACCTGCTGACAATGCTCGCCAGCGCCGGGGGCGCCAAGCTTCAGACCGCGCGCCTGCTTCGCCGGCTGCAGGTCTCCGCGACGCGCGATTCGCTGACGGGGCTGTATAACCACGGCACGTTCCTCGAGGAACTCCAGCGTCAGATCGAGCAAACGGCGGCCCGGAACGACCACTTCAGCCTCATCGTCTTGGACATGGACAAATTCAAGCAGATCAACGACACCGAGGGCCACATCGAGGGCGACCGGGTCCTCATGGCCCTGGCCCGGAAGCTCCAGGATCACTTCCGTCTGACCGACTTCATCGCGCGCTGTGGTGGCGATGAGTTTGCCGTCCTGCTTCCCGGGATGAAGCGTGAGGACGCCCTGCCGATCGCCGACCGCGCGGCTGCGGCGATGGAGCAGATCGGCAAGGACCTCCGACTTCGCACGCCGACAACGGCGAGTTGGGGGATCGCGTCTTTCCCCGACGACGCGCGAACTGACAAGGAACTCTACCGGAAGGCTGACGCCCGGCTCTACATCGCCAAGCGCGCTGGCGGCGGACGCCTCGAGAGCGCGGGCGATGCCAGCTCTCCGCCCGACGAATCCCGCGATATGTCCCGCGCGCCCGTCAGCCTTGAGCCGACCGACTCGGCCGACGGCACGCCGGCCGTCCGCAGCGCCGGGTAGGCGCCTTACCTGGTCACGACCTCAATCTCCGATAGCCACATCAGGTCCGGCCGGTCCTTCGACCCCTTGCCGGCGGGCTGTAGAATCCGCACCCGCCTTACTGGGTCGCCCGGTAGCTGTATCGTCACCAGCCCAGCTTCCCCACCCGCCCCAAACGTCTGCCCTGCCACGGCGGCCCAGGCATCGTCGCGCGGCGCCTCGGCGACAAGTTGCCGCGGCACGTGCAGTGTCTTCCCATCTAGCCCCGCCCACAGACGGATCTGCGTCACCCGCGTCGGCGCCGGGAAGCGCAACTCGATCCAGTGCGCGCCCTGGTGCTCGTTCGACGCCCACGCCACCTTCGTCCAGTCAGGGGTCTTTGGGTTGATCTTCCCGTCGGTCAGCACGGTCGGCGTGTAGCCGCCGAAGTTGCCCTCAACGACGACGATGGTGCCCTGTGGCATCTTGCCGGTGGTCGCTTTGTACTGCTTGGGGCCAGTGGTGACGCGGGGCGCGCTGAGGGCGACCAATTCAGTCAACCGTGACGCGCGCTGGGGGGGGCGAGCCTTGGCCTCCACGCACGCCTTCGCCAATTCGGTGTGGAAGCGCAGATCCTCGGCGTCTCGCCGGGCGCGCTCAGTGTCCGCGCCCCAGTCCGTGCCCTGCACGATCTGGTCCATTTCGTCAAGAGCCGCGAACCGCGCGTCCCAGTCGAGCTGGTCAAATCGTGCGTCCGCCCCGCCGCCGATCTGGGCGCACAGTTCAACCAGACGCTCCGCCTCCGCGCTCGTGCCGGCGAGCGGACGTGGTTCGCCGCCGCCCTCGAATCCTGGACGCGATAGCAGCCCGTCTTCCGGGGCCTCCGCCAGCGCGACATGCACGTCATCGAAATACGCGGTGCCCGTGTGTCCACCACGGAACAGCACGTAGACGTTGATGTTGCGGATTGGTTTCTCGGGCGCGATGGCGATCTCGCCGCGCTCCCAATCATGCGTCCCGGTGGCAAACTCGATCGTCTGCCCGTAGATCGCCGTGCCGTCGGTGTAGTAGCAGTCCACGTAGACGGCGTAATTGTTGTTCGGATCGCCGGTTACGCCCTCGGCTTTGCTCCACGCGGACACAACGATATCGCGAGGCTCCTCGTGGTTGACCGTCACGGTCTGCGTGGCCCCCGCCGCGCCCGCCTCGTCCTTCTCCACGCGCAGGCAGTGGTCGCTGCCACGCCCTGGCGACCCAATGCTCGCGCCGGCGCGGTATGGGGCCCATGGCGCGAGTTGCTCGCGGCCCTCGCGGCACGCGGACACGTAGGCGTTGCGACGCTTGGCGACATCCGCAGCGCGACGCAGCGCCGCGCGGGCCTGGGGGATGGGGTAACCGACAGCCCAGACCTGAAGGTCCTCGCCGGTCATCTCAGTGGCGAGCGTCCCTGCGATACGCTCGACGCGGCCGGTCAGCAGCTCCACGCCTAGCAGAGGCGGCTTCGGATCCGCCTCGCCGCGGTACGGGATGTCGTCTAAGACAACGCGCTGGGCCTGCGCCTCCGCCACGTCTGCCCTGGGATCCGTGGAAAGCGTGAGGTACTGCAAGTGCTCCTCCGCCAGATCGCTGCCGGTTGAGATGTAGTGGGGCGCTTCCATCGGTCCGAATGACTCCACGAACGCATCGCCCTCGGTGATCTGGCCAATTGGCACGGCGTCCCAACTCGCTACGAGGAGTTCTCTCGCCACCGGCATGTATCGCCTGAAGAGCGCTCGGTCGCGGTCGTACCACTCCGGATGCACCCAGTAACTAGAGCCTGGATTCGCGCCCGACGGGGTGATGTCGAAGAACCCGAAGAGAATCGCGTATGCGGTGCATCGGCGCATGTATGTCTCGAGCTGCGCCTGCGTGATCTGGTCGAAGTCGCCCTTCACGAGTGTGCAGAATGGCTTTGAGCCAAGCAACCCGCGAATCAGCCGACACGTGTCGCGCCGCAGGTAGATGCTCATCTCCGCGCCCGGGACGTCGATGTACGGGCCAACGAACGGGAACGAGGCGAGGCTTGAGTCGTTGAGCATCGTCTTCTTTCGCACCGGCGTCAGCCCCGGTATGTTGAGCTGTTCGTGGATGTGACGAGCCCACTCGACGCTGCTCCACAGGTTGTAGTTGACCGGGCGGCCAAGCGTCCCGTCCCACAGCAGCAGATGGTCAGCCGCCCTCAAGTGCTCGGGCGCGTAATCCAGCCCGGCGGCGATGCCGTCGTAGTAGACGCCATCGATCCCCGCTGGCCATTCCTCCGCGTTGACGCGCGCCAGGAGTCGATCAGCCATCGCCTTACCGTACGGGAGGTCGGGATCGACACACGCCTGACAGAAGAAGTCGCCATACGTCCGCTCCGCCCGGTAGGCGATTCTTCCCTCCGCCGTCTGGATCCCGCAGGTCTCCCACGTGCCCTCAAGGCCCGTATGGCCCTTGGCGACCACCTCGAATGCGGCGACGACATCCTCGTATGACGGTTGCGGCTCCGAGCCGCGCTCGTATCCATCGACATTCGCGAACTCGCCCGCGCAGTGGAAGTAGACGAAGGTCTCAGCGCCGAGATTATCGTCAAACGACGCGTTGGCTCCACCCTCCTGGAATCCGAAGCCGAACTCGTCGACATTCTGGATCTTGCCCAGGTCGGCGAACGGCATCCAACCGCCATAGTCGCGCCACCCGAGCGGACCCGATGCCGACCCGCCAACTCGGTTCGTCCGCGCTAGCGCCTCCCGCATCGACCGGCCCTCGGCCGCAGGCCCCGCCACGTATATCAGCTCAAACTCCGCCTCGCGGCTAGGGTCGGTGAACTCGCTCAGTGCCAGGTCGACCTCCGCCGACAGTCGCGGAGAGTCGCCGCCGACCGCGGAGAATCGGACGAGCGCAAGTTGCCTCATATCCCTGGCAAGCGCCAGGTACTCGCCGCCCTTCTCCACGGCCCCCAGTGGATATGTCGAGTAGCGTCCGTATTCGGGCTTCTCAGCCTCATCATCGAAGTACGGCAGGCCTGGCAACCCGCGCAGAGCCGTCGTGTTCGACAGCGGCTCTTCCCCGAGCGGCGCCGCCGTATCGAGGTCGTGCATCCACGCCCACTCGCCCGGCGCGAGCGGCAGAGACAGCCGCACGGTGAGGCCCCGATCCACGCCCGAGGTGTCGGCCAGGCGGACGCGAATCTGGGTCGGCCGGCCAGCCGCTTCCTCGTCCGGCGGAGCGTAGATGACGGACAGATCCAGCCCGCTCCCCTCCGGCGTGGCGCTGAGTTCGCCGCCATCGGTGAGCTTTGTCGCGGAGTCAGATATGCTGAACGCCTGCTGCTCGGCGACGTCGACGATCGTCCACTCAAGGTCTGTCGGTTGCGCGAACGACGCCGTGGCAGCGAGTATCAGGCTGAACATGAGCGCCTCCATTGGGGGGTGGATACCACTTCTCCCCCCGATTCCCATCGCCTCCTGTCATTCTCGTGCAGGCAAGGTGGGCGGCTCGCGTCGAATACTCAGGCCGTGTGAGGTGATCCACGTGGACGGCATCGACAGGACCTACCACTGCGACGTGCTCGTCATCGGTTCAGGCGTCTCCGGGTACTGCGCGGCGATCCAAGCCGGGCGCTGTGGCGCGAAGACGATCCTGATCGAGAAGGACGAGGTGCTGGGCGGCAACTCGGGCCCGAATCTCGGCGTCGGAATAACCGGCGCGGACCGCTACAACGACTACGCGGGCGAGACGGGGATCATCCAGGAGCTGCAGGAGGAGGGCTGCTGGATCGACGCGATCACCCACGTCTCTCCCGGCTCGATGGGCTACACGATCCACCGTCGGTTCGAGGCGGTCGTGCAAGAGCACCTAAAGCGCGCCGGCGTCACGATCCTCAAGCGCCACTGCGCCCGCCGACCGATCATGGATGGCGACCGCATCGCGGCGGTCGTCTGCGAGGACAGCGCGGCGTTCCAGACAGCGCGCATCGATGTGGGCGGCTTCGTCATCGAGGGCTCGGGCGACGGCGAGATCGCCGCGTTGGCGGGGGCGGAGTTCGACTTCGGCAGCGAATCGCGGGACGAGTTCGGCGAGCGTTCGGCTCCGGAGCAGCGGACGAACCAGGTCCAGGGCACGAGCCTCGTCGCCATCGCCCACCCCACGGGCCGCGACATCCGCTTCGTGCCGCCCGCCGGGACGCCCGAACACGTGCCGCGCGTCTGGCATGGGCGCATGTCGAGTTGGCTGAGTCACCATGACGGATGGTTCGCGCCGGGCAAGGATCTGTTCTTCCTGTACGTTACCGAGACCGGCGGGCACATGGACACCGTGCGCGACGACGGCGACATCTACGAGATGCTCCTGAGGCAGCTCTGGGCCGAGTGGGACCACATCAAGAACGGTCCCCACGCCGAGGAGGCGCGCGAGTGGGATCTGCTCTGGGTCAGCCCCAAAGCCGGCAAGCGCGAGAGCCGCCGGTTCATGGGCGACTACGTGCTGACGCAGACGGATGTCGAAGACGGCGTCCGGTTCGCCGATGACATCACCTACGGGGGCCACGATCTCGACGATCATATGCCGCTCGGCGAGGGCAGCAATATCTTCGCCCATAGCATCCCGCCGCTCTTTGGCGTGCCCTACCGCTGCTGCTATTCGCGTAACCTCAGCAACCTGTTCCTGGCGGGACGGCTGATCAGCGCCACTCACATCGCTCACTCCAGTACGCGCATCATGCGGACCGGCGCCGCGATCGGCCAGGCGGTCGGGCTCGCAGCCTCGCTTTGCCTGGAGCACCACTGCACTCCGCGCGCGCTCGACGAAGAGCACATCGACGAGTTGCAGCAATCACTCATCGCCCGCGACGCGACGATCCTCGGCGTGAGGCGTGAGGACAGCACGGATCTCGCGCGTTCCGCGACGGCTTCGGCGTCGAGCGAGGTCCGCTTCAACGACCAGGAGCCTGGCACGCTCGTGCCGCTGATCGCACGGGCGGGTGTGGTGCTGTGGGACTGGCCGGAGAATCTCAACACGGTCAGCCTGTTCCTCCGCAACGATTCCGACCAAGCTCAAGAGCTGCGGCTGAGGATCCTGAGAGCGCGTCGCGAGGGCAAATGGATCGTGCCGGATGACTGGCACCAGTTCCATTGGAACGACCTGCGCGACGAGGCCTTCGCGGAGATTCACTCGGCGACTGCGGAGTTGCCCGCCGGACACCACGGCTGGTTCGAGATCGATCTCGCCAGTGTCGAGCTGGGCGAGAAAGACGCGGCGAGTGATGACGACCGGGTGCTGATCGCGCTGGACCAGAACGCCAACGTGTCCTGGGCTGTGGCAACGCGCCGGAGCGAGATCGCGACAATGGTCGAGCACAGCCATCACCGCCCGCAGTGGGCATCGATGAACGCGATGGCGACGATGCGCCTCGACCCCGCGCCGTCGGTCGGCGAGGCGACGAATGCCATCAACGGCCACCACCGCCGCACCAGTCGAGCGCCGCTGAACATGTGGATGTCTGATCCCGAGGCCGGGCTGCCGCAAGAACTCATCCTGGAGTGGCCTGAGGCCCAGAGCTTCGATCAGGTCACGGTTACCTTCGACAACCTCGCGCGGCTCACGAGCGAGAACCCGTGGCACAGTGGGAGCCGCGTCGTGCCGTTCCTGGCGAAGGCGTATGACATCAGTGTCTGGGCGGATGGCGAGTGGGCGGAGGTCGTGAGTGAGGACGACAACTTCCACCGTCGGCGTACCCATCGGGTTGGTCCGATCCACGCGAGCAAGCTCCGGCTGCGCGTCCTGTCGACGCATGGCGAAGGGTTTGGCGCGAGGGTCTACGAACTGAGCGTGCATGATGCGCAGAAGTGATTGAGAGGCAAGCAATGACATCACGCGAACGCATGATCACCGCCATGTTGAACGAGCAGCCGGACATGGTGCCCGTCGCGCCCGATACCTCGAACATGATCCCCTCCCGGCTGACTGGGAAGCGGTTCTGGGACGTGTATCTCTACAAGGATCCGCCGCTGTGGCAGGCCTATATCCACACCTGCAAGCACTTCGGCTTCGACGGCTGGCTACCCAGCATCGGCGCGCAGACGCGCATGCAAAACGTCGCAATCGTTAAGCGTACCGATGAACGGATCGTCGTTCAGCCCTATTCCGAGGCGAACGGCAAGCGCGCCTGGGTCCCGCTGGTTCACGTTTACTACGTCGCCGACCCGCCGACCCACAACGTCCCTTGTGAGAGGATCGGCCTGCCGCGCGTGCCGGAGACTTGGGAGGACTTCGTCGACGAGTCGGAGGAGTTGACGGAGGAGGAAGCCCTGCGCGCCGCTAGAGAGTTGATGGGGGACGCGGGCGTACTTGGGATGAATGTCGGCATCCCCGGCCTGCACGGGGAGGCGGGGATCTACGAGTATTACGATGACTACACGACCGTGAAGGACCGCGCGCTGGCGCACGAGCAGACCGTTGAGGAACGCGCGCGCCAGGTCTGTGAGATGGGGCCTGACTTCGTCTTCATCGGTTACTCGGGGTGTCTCACGTTCCAGACGCCGGAGATGTTCCGAGACCTCGGCCTTCCGAGCCTTCAGATCATCACGCGCGTCGCGAAGGAGTATGGCCTCCCCAGCCAGATTCACTCCTGCGGGCCCGAGGCGGCGCTGGTGGAGATCGCCGCGAAGGAATCGGACCTCACGAACATCAACCCGCTTGAGCGCCCGCCAATGGGCGACTGCAAGCTCGATGAGATCAAACGCGACTTCGGCGCGGACATCAGCCTCATGGGCAACCTCCACACGACGGAGGTCATGCTCCACGGGACGCCCGATCTCGTGCGCGAAGAGAGCAAGTGGTGTCTCGATGTCGCGGCTGAGGGTGGCGGGTTCATCCTCTCGACCGGCGACCAGTGCGGGCGCGATACTCCGGACGAGAACATCCATGCCATGATCGAGGTGGCGAGAGAGTGTGGGAAGTACTGACGGGGCGTAGGGCAAGAGAACTCCAGGCGCAGGCCGACCGGCCTGCGCCTGGTCGATTCATGTGCCACGCGGAACGAGCGTTGGCTTAGAGCGCTTCGAGCGCCTTCTCCGGATCATCCACGCCCAGCACTGCCACGCCCTCCGCGGCCGTGGGCGAGACGCTGCAGTAGACGTAGTTGATGTTGATGTCCGCCGCCGTCAGCTTGGCCGCCAGATCGCCCAACGCGCCCGGCTCGTTGGGGATCTCGACCACGAGCACCTTCTGACGCGTCGGCGACATCCCCGCCTTCTTCAGCGCCTGATTGGCCTTCGTGATGCTATCGGTGATGATGCGCACGATTGCGGCGTCCGTGCCATCGGCCACCGAGATCCCGAGGATATTCGCGCCGGCCTTCTCGAGCGTTCGCGCCAGTCTCTCCAGCTCGCCCGGCTTATTCTCCAGCATGATCGTGAGCTGAGATGCGTACGGTCCCTTCGCGGGCATAGAAGTCTCCCTCCTGGGTTGGCCCGACCGCTAATCGGCGATCGGCAATACGATCCGCGACGGCTGCGTGCTCGTGTGAATTAACGTCTGGCGCGCCACGCGCAGTTCCGCGTCCATCAGGTCATTCGCGCCCGTGTTGTGGTTGCGGTCGAAGTCTGGGAAGTTGCTGCTGGTGATTTCCAGGCGGATGCGGTGCCCCTCGGCGAAGCGGATGGCCGTGGGAGTCATCCGGATGCGGAACTCGCACGCCTCGCCGGGGGTGAGCAGCTCCTCCACGTCATATCCGTTGCGGTGTCGCGCCCTGACCATGCCGTAGGAGACGTCCAGCGCGGGGCCGTCCGGGTCCTCGTCGACCAGTCGTACGAAGAAGTCCGTATCCGGCGCGCTCGACGCGGCGTGAAGCACTACCTCCGGGCATCCTGCGATCTCCAACGCCTCCGTCAGCGGGTCGGTCCGGTAGTTGATGATGTCTTGTCGATGGTCGAGTTGGCGCCGGTCGGACGCCCCCGCGAAGAGCGCCCGGTTCCAGAGCGTCGGCACGGGGTCGTTCGGATCGTAGTCGTACTCATCCGGAGGCTCATCGCCCGGCGCCTCGCTTGAGAGCCCCGCCTCGCCGCGCAAGTACAGCGTCGTCTCGTCCGGTTCTTCCGGCGGCCACGTGTCGGCATTCCGCCACTCGCCCGCGCCCATCACGAAGTACCGCACTGCCGGCTCGCGGTCGATGCCGCTGTCGATTCCCTTCAGCCAGTGATCGAACCACTGGATTGTCATGCCGTCCTTGTCGATCGCCGCTTGCGGCCCATAGTCGATCTCGCCGACCTTCCGCGCGCCAAGGGATACGTGGTTCCACGGGCCGATGACGAGCTTGGTCTGTTCGCGGGCCAGAGCCGTGCGCCCGTTCTTCTGCATGCCCGGCAGGTGACCGACCGTCCCGCCGCAGTGATCGTACCAGCCACTGAAGTCGAGGTTCGGGACATCAATCTCAGCATGCGCCTCATCGAACCGCCACGCCCGCCGGTTCGGCTCGCGCAACCAGCTCTCGGCTTGCTCAGCGAGGCGCTTTGGGAAGTACTTGCAGATGTCGATCCACGGCATGAACCCCAGCCAGCGGCCGTGCTCCAGCTCCTCCCAGATCGCCGAGGCCTCCGCCGGGGCGTGTGGCGGCGGCAGCCCCTCGCGCTTGCGCAGATCCGGCGCGATGGTCGTCATCCACCACCGGATGCGCCGACCGGGCCGGAACGCGCCGGGCCAGTCGACCTCTGTTAACTCCACCGGGATCGAGTTCGCGCACATCGCCTTCAGACTTGGGGGACGCAGCCGCGCCGCCTGCCACTGCATCCACGCGTTGTAGGAGACGCCCATCGTTCCGACATCCCCGTTGCAGTAGGGTTGATCCGCCAGCCACTCGATCGAGTCGTATCCGTCTTGTCCATCCAGCGTCTCCTCGCTGAAGATGGTGAACTCGCCGTCGGACGCATAGCGCCCGCGGGTGTCCTGGCTCACCACCACATACCCGGCCCGCACGTATCGCTCGAAGCCAGCCGCCGGCTTGCCGTAAGGCGTCCGCATGAGCAGGCCCGGGAATTGGCCCGGTGAATCCGGTCGAAATACGTGCCCTCGCAGCACGACTCCATCTCGCATAGGCATCTCGACATCGGTCTCGGTGATGATCCCCAGCGCGCCGCTCGGCTGATCCATGGTGGAGTCCCTCCCAGGAAAACGCAGACCGGGAGAGGCCTTCGATGGCCCCTCCCGGTGAACCTTCCGATGCGATCGAGCGCGCCTAGGCTTTCGCCAACTGCACCACCATCTCCATGTCGTTGAGGGTGATCGACTCGCCCTCGGCGGCCTCGACGATATCCAGTGCCTCGGCCAACGTTTCGCCCTGGATCGTCTCGGCGTACTCGGTGCAGACGGACGTCAGCCCCTCGTCGCCGCTCACCTTCAGGTGGATGCGGTCGGTGAGGTCAAGGCCCGCATTCTTGCGCAGGACTTGGATCCGCCGCACGATGTCACGCGCGAGACCCTCGCGGACCAGCGCCTCAGTTAGCGTGACGTTTAGCGCGATGGAGACCTGTCCCGCCTCGGCCGTCATTATGCCTTCTCGGTCGACTGATTCGATCTCCACCATCTCCGGCGTGATCTCGGCGGTCTCGCCGCCAACGGTGATCGTGATGTTCTCGCCCGTCGCCAGCGGCTGAACCTCGTCCGCGCTGAGGTCGGCGATCACTGCCGCGGCCGCCTGTGACTTCTGTCGGAAGACAGGTCCGAGGGCGCGGTGGTTCGGGTTGGCCTTCACGGTCTTCAGCTCGCCAAGATCATCGACCAGCTTGATGTCCTTCACGTTGACCTCGTCGACGATGTCGCCCCGGAACTTCTCGAGCCATGGGCGGCTCTCCTCGGGCATGACGACGAGCAACTCGCTTAGCGGCTGGCGCACGCGCATCTGGGCGTCGTTGCGCGCCGAGGAAGCGAGGTTGATGACCTGCTGGATGTCTTCCACCACCGCCTCGAGTTCACCGTCGATGAGATCCGGTCTCGCCACGGGGAAGGCCGTGTGGTGGACGCTCTCAGGCGCCGATTTATCCACGCCCCGCACGAGGGTCTGGTACATCTCCTCGGCCATGAACGGCATGAACGGCGCCGCCGTGCGGATGAGCGTGCAGATGACGTGGTAGAGAGTGTTGTATGCCGCTTGCTTGTCGGGGCTATCGCCAGCCTTCCACATCCGCCGGCGGCTGCGCCGGATGTACCAGCGAGAGACGTCATCCCATAGCGCCTCGATGGCGTCCGCGGCGCGACGCACCTCGAAGGTCTCGAGCCCCTTGCGGACGTCCTCGACGGTCCTGTACGTGCGCGAGAGGATCCACTTGTCCGGCAGCGTCAGCGCCTCGGTCGGCGGCTCGTCGTACTTGCCGAGAGTCGGCTCGTCGACGTTGGCGTACATGATGAGGAACCGGTAGGAGTTCCAGAGCAGCGTGAGACGCCTCACGATATCGCGCCCGATGCCGAAGCCAAATCGCTGCGGTTGGTCGGTGGACTGGGTCAGGTACGACCAGCGCATGACGTCGCCGCCCATCTTGTCCTGCGCGTCGTCGAGCCAGATCGCGTTGCCCCAACTCTTGTGCATCTCCCGGCCGTCCTCGGCCAGCACTTTCTCGTATGTCAGGCACTGCTTGTAGGGCGCGCGGCCGTCGATGGCGACGCCCATGATTAGCAGCGCGTAGAACCAAAGCCGGATCTGCTCCTGCATCTCGACCACGAGATCCGCTGGGTACCACGTATCAAAGAGGTCCCTCGTCGTCAGGTACCCCAGGGTCGAGAACGGCACGATCCCCGCGTCGAGCCAGCAGTCGCCGACCTCCACCACGCGGGTGACCTCGGCGCCGCACTTCGGGCAGGCGATCTTCACGTCGTCGATCCACGGGCGGTGCAGTTCGGGCAGATCATCAACCGGCGCGGTCGCGAGTTCCTTCAGCTCATCGAGGCTGCCGATGACGGTGATCTCACCGCACTCGCACGCGTAAAACGGCAGCGGCAAGCCCCAAAAGCGCTTGCGGGAGATGCACCAGTCGCCCATGCCCTCCAGCCAGTTCGCCATCCGCGCCTGAGCGTAGTCGGGTTGCCATGCAACCGTCGCGTTGGCGTCGAGAAGCTGCTGGCGGATCTCATCCACGCCGATGAACCACTCGTCGACGAGCCGGAAGATGAGTTCCTCGCTGCAGCGCCAGCAGTGCGGATAGCGGTGCTCGTACTGCTCGGTCTTGTAGAGGTAGCCCTTGGCTTCCAGGCTCTCGAAGACCGTCTCCGCGACCTCGCTGACGTACGCTCCGGACATGTCGCCGAAGGTGTCGAGGTACAGTCCCGCCTCGTCCGTCGCACCGATGACGGGGAGGTCGATCTCTTTCGACAGTTCGTAGTCCTCGAGCCCGCATCCGGGCGCGACATGCACGACGCCGGTTCCTTCAGTGGCCTCGACTTGATCCCAGACGACGACCTTGTGTTCGATGCCGTCCTGCGCCGCGATCTCGTCGAACGGGCCGCTGTAGGATCTGCCCGCAAGCTCGCCACCCTTAACGACTTCGACGACCTCGTGCTCGCCCTTGAGTATGTCGAGGCGTTCGGTGGCAACCCATAACAGCTCGTCGCCCTGCCTGACTTTGGAATACTCGAGGTCCTCGCCGACCGCCAGCGCTACGTTCGCCGCGAGGGTCCAGGGCGTCGTTGTCCAAACCAGGATCTTCTCTTCGCCGCCATCCAGCGGCAGCTTGATGAAGACGGCGGTATGCGTGGTGTCCTTGTACGAATCGAGCATCTCGTGCTGGCTGAGGCTTGTCCCGCAGCGCGCGCACCAGGGCATCGGGCGATAGGCGCGATGCAGCCAGCCCTTCTCAAAGCAGCCCTTCAGGAAGTGCCAGATGTACTCGATGTTCGTGTCGGAGAGCGTGTAGTAATCCTCGCCCCAGCTCATCCATTGGCCGAGTTCGATGGATTGCTCGAGCTGCAGCTTCGAGAACTTCTCCACCCGGGCACGACAGGCGCGGGAGAACTTGTCGAGGCCATACTCCTCGATGTCTCGCTTCGTCTTTAGGCCGAGTTCCTTCTCGACCTCGACTTCGACCCACAGACCGTGGCAGTCGAATCCGTTCTGATAGCGCTGCTGGAAGCCTTGCATGGCCTTGTAGCGCAGGTAGA
This sequence comes from uncultured Armatimonadia bacterium, assembly GCA_964555935.1. Lineage (GTDB taxonomy): Bacteria > Armatimonadota > Zipacnadia > Zipacnadales > VGFC01 > CAZKUN01. The sequence continues at coordinate 43,396 of CAZKUN010000007.1, forward strand.
CGTCCTTGTAGGTCCGGCCGCGCGCGTGATGCACGCCCATCGGATTGTTGGCGGTGATGGGACCGTCAATGAACGAGTGGATAGGCCCTTCCGCGTTCTTCTCAAGCAGCTTCTCGAACGCGTTGGTCTCCTCCCAGAACTTGAGCGTGTCAAGCTGGGTCTGCCTGAAATCGGGCTCATCCCTGACGGGGTTGAACAGCATGGTCTCTCACCGATCCTGCTCAGAAGTGTGTTGGCGCGTCGAGCCGCGTAGCGACGGGCTTCCAGCCCGTCGGCCGTGCGGTATCGCCTCGCATTGCCAAGTATACGTTGGGAAGCGCCTCAGGGGCACAGTATATTTCCGCGCCGATTACGAGTCAACCGGGGTCCGCCGCCCCACGCGGAAGGTCCATACCCCCATTCACCCGAACCTCCCGCCGCTGTCGAATGCCCTTCTGTTGAGGTCAATGACCATGCGCAAGGTACTGCTTGTGATCGGCGACGCCGCGGAGGTCACCGATACGTTGTACCCCTACTTCCGCGTCCAGGAAGACGGCTACGAGTGCGTCGTCGCTGCGCCGGAGAAGCGCGTCTATCATCTCGTCCAGCACGACCTGCACCCGGACTGGGACATTACGATCGAATCGAAGGGCTACAACTTCCCTAGCGACATCGCGTTCCGCGACATCGACTGCGACGAATATACCGGCCTGATCATCTCGGGCGGGCGCGCGCCGGAGTACTTGCGCTACGACCAGGATCTCATGGCCGTCACGCGCCACTTCGCCGAGACGGGCAAGCCCATCGCCTCCGTTTGCCATGGCATCGAGATCATCGCCGCCGCCGATATCATCAAGGGCCGGCGCGTCACGACCGTCGCCAAGTGCCAGTATGACGCTGAGTTCTCCGGCGGCATCTACGAGGACAGCGAGGTCGTCGTCGACGGCAACCTCGTGACCGCCCGCACGTTCTGGGACAACGCGCCGTGGATGCGCGAGTTCATGAAGATCCTGAACGCCGCCCGCGACGCTTCGTAATCACGTAGGAGTGACACCATGGAACCACTGAACCTGATGCTTATCGGAGCCGGAATGATGGGCGCTCGCCACCTGCGCGGGCATGCTGAACTCGAGCGGACGAAGCCGGGCAGCCTGAAGCTCCGCGCGATCTGCGAGCCGCAGGAAGACGTCGCCGCCTCCGTCGCCGCCGAGGCCCAGGAACTCTTCGGCTACGCGGTCCCGACCTACCCGTCGACAGATGACGCACTCGCCGCCGAAGACGGCATCGAGGCGGCGGATGTCGTGACCGGCAACCGCTCGCACGACCCGATTGCCGTGCCACTGCTCGAATCGGGCATCCATGTCATGATCGAGAAGCCGCTCGGGCTCACCATCGAGCGCGCTCAGCGCATCATCAACGCCGCTCGCGAGTCTGATCGCGTGCTGGCCGTCGCCGAGAACAACCGGCGCGATCCGATCAACCGCCTCTGCCGACACATCATCGAGAGCGGCCTGATCGGCGAGCCACAGCTCGTAATCCAGGCGCAGGTCAACGTCGGCCGCAACATCCTCGCCTCCGTCTGGCGTCACGCAACGTCAATGGGTGGGTTGGCACTCGACATCGGCATCCACCAGGGCTACATGCTGGAGATGCTCCTCGGGCCGATCGACACGATTTACGCCCAGAGCCGCCAGGTCTGGCCGACCCGTTTGGACCCCCAGAAGAACGAGATTCCCGTGGAGTCGGATGATGTCTTCACTGCCACCGTGCTCTTTGAGAGCGGCGTCCGGGGCACGTGGACGATGGACTTCGCCGGCGTCGGCAAGGGCATGTATCAGCGCGACGTCTTCGGCACGCTGGGAACGCTTGAGACCACCTCCGGACGCTCGGGCAATCCGCCGAAGGTGAAGCTCGAGGGCGAGGAGTTGCAGGGCGATGCGCTGCTCGAGCGCGTGCCTGAGTTTGAGCTGAACGAGATCGACACGGCGCTCTGGGGCGGCAAGCTCGCGAGCTACTCCCAGGAGGGTCCGATCACCGACCGCAAGCTGATCGCCGCGGAGCTTGATGACTTCATCACCTCGGTCCGCACGGGCTGCGAGCCCGAGGTGCCGGGCGAATTGGGAATCCGGGGTGTCGCCATCATCTATTCCCTGCTCGAATCATGCGCCAGTGGCTGCCCCGTGAGAGTGGATGACGTGCTCTCGGGCGAGGTCCGTTGCGTGCAGGATACCGTCGAAGCCGCCGGAGGCTAGGCCGAGACCAACAGATGCTATCGCTCGTCGTCACCACATCCCGGGCGGAGAACCCGCAACTGCATCCCATCTGTCAGATGTGGGCTGAGCGGTTGCGCGTCCCCTTTGTCATCCGGCGGGATCGCTCCGTCGCCGCGATCTGTCGCGATGAGGGCGTCGACGGTACGCTGGTGATCTCGGTCGACCGGCCGCCCACGTTCCTCTCAGCCGACCAAAGCATCCGGTACTACTACCACCCGGGCATGGCGCTGACGCGCATCCGCAACATCGTCCGCGGCATGGGCGATCCGATGGTTCGCGCGATGAAACTCGGTGAGGGAGACAGCGTCCTCGACTGCACGCTCGGCCGGGCATCGGACGCGCTCGTCGCGGCGCACGTGGTGGGCGAGACCGGGCGCGTGGTCGGGTTCGAGGCCTCGCCGGTGCTTGCTGAGCTGACCATTGACGGGCTGAAAGTCTACGAGCCCACCAAGGCAGCGCTCGCGCCCGTTTTCCGCGCCATCGACGCGCGCTCGGGCGATGCTCGCGAGTTCCTCCGCGAGTCCGATGACGGGAGCTTCGATGTTGTCTACTTCGACCCCATCTTCGGTGATCCGGTAGACGCCTCGTCGCAGATGCAACCGCTGAGACCGCTGGCGGACCCGCAGCCGCTGGCGCCCGAGACGGTCGTCGATGCCCGCCGCGTGGCGCGGCGCTCCGTGGTCATTAAAGAGCGCGTCGAGGCCTCGCTGTGGGCGGAGCTGGGCATCGTTGACATCTTCCGCGGCAACAAGAGCACCATTGCCTACGGCGCGCTTCCGGCCGTGGGCGCAGACTGAGAGGCAGAAATGGCTATTCGCGCGCTTCTGATTCATCCTGATGATCACGTTGCGGTTGTCACTGAAGACGTCGCTGTTGGCGACGCGGTGCTCGCCGAATCGTCCTCGGGATCCATCGAGATCACCGCTACGATGGAGATCCTCGCCGGCCACAAGATCGCGGCGCGCGCCGTCGCGACGGGCGAGCCCGTTCTGAAATACAGTGAGAAGATCGGCCTCGCGATCCAGGACATCGCCGTCGGCGACCATGTCCACATGCACAACCTCGCTAGCGACCGGGTGAAGGTGGACTGAGCGCCGCAGCGAAGGGCCGACGCCACAGGAGTTCGATCCGTGCAAGATGAGTTGCCGTTTGACATCCCAGAGCCTCAGAAGCGCAAGCGCCGCCCGCGCCGGAAGCGCCGGGTCGTCTCGCCCAAGCGCGTGCCGGTGCAGCTCGCCATGTTCCGGGTGCCCGATCTCACGAAGTGCGGCTTCTGCGGCGTCGCCGTCACGGTGCTCGAGGAGATGGCCGCTTGCCAGGAATGTGGGGGGATAATTACGCGCCCCGAGCCTGATGACTTCGACGACTGACGGAGGCCCCCAATGCCCAACCCCGAGCCCGATCGAAGCGTCCCCATCGCGGAAGTCATCGAGCAAGTCGGCGTCGCCCGCGCCATCCAGATCAAACATGTCGCCAGTGTCCTCTACACCTATCGCTGCACCCTCCGCTGCCGCCACTGCCTCTTCAACTGCGCGCCTGATCGGCCTAACGTCCACGTCAGCCTGGAGGACGGGCTTGACTTCCTCCGCCAACTCCACGCGACAGGCCGCTGCATACACATCGCCGGCGGCGAGGCGTTGATGTACTACCACGAAGTGCTGGAGTTGTGCCGCGAGGCCGACAGGGAAGGCATCGCGCCGCACTTCATCGAGACGAACGCCACCTGGTGTGTCAACGGGGACGTCGCCCGCAAGCGCCTGCTTGAACTGCAGGACGCCGGCGTGCAAGGACTGCTTATCAGCGCCTGCCCGCACCATCAGCACGAGTGCCCGCCGGAGCGTTTCCGCACGTGTTACGAGACGGCCGTTGAGGTCTTCGGTGACCGCAATGTTGCGTCGTCTGACGTGCCGATGGAGACGCTGCGCAATTACCACGAGATAGCCATGGACGACGAGAAGCTAGGCGAGTATGTCCGGCTCAACAACCCCTGCCTGGTCGGCCGCGCGGGGGAGCGCCTCGCGCGGTACCTGCCGGAGCGGCCCATCGACGACCTCGCGCATGACAGCATGTGGAAGGGCGCCAGCGAGGATGCATCGTGTCGCAAGGAGTTCGACGGGCACGACATGTGGGAGATCCACATCGACCCGTACGGCAACTACCAGACTTGCTGCGGGATCATCTTCGGGAACACCAAGAACGAATCCCTCGCCGAGGTCCTCGAGCGTGGCGTCCATACCGCGAATCCTCTGACGGCCGCCGTCCACGCGAAGGGGCCGATGGGTCTGCTTGAGATAGCCGTCGAGAAGGGCTACCAGCCCCGCGAGGGCTACCAGCAGAAGTGCGGCATGTGCTGGGAGATCCGCAAGTTCCTCCGGCCCTTCTATCCAGACATCCTTGGCCCTGCTGAGATCTACCAGGGCGACTAGCGCCCTCCCTTTCGCTCCCCAGATGGCACTGCTGCCGCTCCCAGGCGTTGAAGGTTCTGTGGAGGCGTTACCATGAAACACCTGCGGCGCGCGTTCCTCGTGGCGGCGGCGATCTTTGCGGGCACGATGCTCGCGGCCGACCCGATCGAGATGGCTGGCGGCCGACGCCAGCGCATGAATGGCTATGTCGTTCTTCACCTCGAAGGCACCCCAGAGCAGATGGGCCGACAGCACGGCCTCTTGATGAAGTCCGAGGTCCAGCGGATGATTCGCGACCTGCTGCTAAAGGGCGAGTGCGATACCGAGGCCGAGCATCGCCGGCTAGTCAAGGGCGCGATGGTGATGGAGAAGTACCTCGGCCGCGAGTACCGTCAGGAGTTGCGGGCGCTGGCCGACGCGGCCGACGTCGAGTACGAGGACCTCGTTCTCGCTCAGCTCTTCGGCGACGTTCAACGCGCGAGCAAGAAGAGCTACTCCACGTCCTCCTCCAGCGACGATGACTTCAGCGGCAGCGACCCCTGGCAGTGCACGTCCTACGCCGTCTTTGGGCCCGCCACAGCGACCGGCGAGTGCATCGTCGGTCGCAATATGGATTTCTGGGACCAGGGAGTCAGCGAGTGGGGCGCCGTGCTCATCCACTTCAAGCCTGACAATGGTATCCCGTTCGTCACCACCTCGTGGGCCGGCATCGTCAACGGCTGGACCGCGATGAACTTGGAGGGAGTCGTCAGCGCGAACAACAGCTCCTTCGACGGCAAGTCTGACTCCCTCGAGGGCATCAGCACCTGCTTCATGGTCCGCAAGATTGCCCAGTTCGCCCATGATGTCGAGGAGGGCGTGCAGATCATCAAAGACACCCCTCGCTCCTGCGGGACGAACATCATCGTCGCCGGTGGGAATCCCGCCAACGCGGCGATCGTCGAGTTCGACCACGAGGAAGTCGCCGTCCGCTGGGCTGAGAATGGCGCTATTTGCGCGGCCAACGATTTCGAGAAGCTATACCAACGCGAGTCGGCAACCGGCTACACGTCGTACTACTCGCGCGCGGGTCGGCTCCGCGAACTGATCGAGGAGAACTTCGGCGAGATCACCCGTGGCGACAACTTCGCTGCCGCCGAGGGCGTGCCGCTGCGCTACATCAACCTGCACTCGGCGCTGCTGTTTCCGAAGGACCTCCGCTTCAACGTCTCGATGTCGCTCAAGCCCGCGGCCGACCATTGGTATCGGCCCTTCCGCCTCACGCCCAATGGCGTCGAGCCCGTCCCCCTCGATGAGGGATGGAGGGAGACGCTGCCGACTCCGTGAATCTGGGGTCCATGACACCTCGCGAGCGCGTTCTGACAGCGTTGGCTCACGAAGAGCCCGACCGCGTCCCCCACAACCTCCGGCCCTCCCATGAGTTGCTGACGATGCTCTCTGAGCGCGTGAGTGAGGTCGATTTCTCCGAGCACTTCGCTCACGACGTCCGCTTCGTACACATCCCCCTCGCTCCCAAGCCCGACGACGTGCCCGACATCGACTGGGCGCCCGAGCCGTCGGCCGAGGCCATCGCCGAGGTCGCCAAGGTCGTCGATGCGTTCCACGAGCGGGGCTTGGCGGTCTGCGGTGGCTACGCGTGCGGCGTCTACGAGCAGGCGAAGCACTGGCTCGGCGACGAGGCCACGATGATGGGGCCACACGACGACCCCGCTAAGTTCGGCGAGTTCCTCGACCGAATCACCGAGTGGAAGGCCGCCGTCTATGGCGGCTACGCGGCGGCGGGCACGGACATCGTCTGGATGGGCGATGACCTCGGCTCGCAGCGCTCGCTCATCATGAGTCCCGAGCATTACCGCGAGTGGTACAAGCCTCGCCACGAGAGAATTGCGGACTACATCCGCTCCATCAGTCCCGACGCGAAGGTCGCCTTCCACTGCTGCGGCCACGTGACGCCGCTGGTCCGCGACCTCATCGAGGTCGGCATCGACGTGCTTGAAGCCGTCCAGGCCGAGACGATGGATATTGCCCACCTCAAGCGCGAGTTCGGTGCGGACATCTCGTTCTGGGGCGGCGTCGGTGCGCAAAGCGTCCTCGCCCGCACCACGCCCGAGCAAGTCACCGAGGGCGTTCGCGAGACGCTCCGCATCATGGCGCCCGGCGGTGGCTACATCGCGGCGCCGTGTCACACGCTGACCGACGAGGTGCCGTGGGAGAGCGTCATCGCCTTCCACCAGACCATCACCGACCACGGCACGTACCCAAATCCGGGAGGATAGCCCATGCCCGAAACACTCACCCACCGCGACCGCCTGCTCCGCTCCGCAAGGGGCGAATCGGTTGACCGCGTGCCCATCGATCCGCCGATCGCCTTCGACCGCATCGCGTGGGACGAGAAGGGCTCAGACGCGGCGCCGCATGGAGATCCGCTGTGGGTTGAGGTCGCGGAGCGGTGCGCCGAGCACTGCGATGTCTTCGTCGGAATGCCCGCGTGCGGCGCGCTGTTTGATCGGCGCTTCCTCCTCACGCCGGGCAAGTTCATTGAGCGCCTGCCGGTGGAGAAAGAGGGCGAGTGGACCGTCATCAGGCACGTCGTCCACACGCCCAAGGGCGACCTCACCACCACCGACAAGATCCAGGCCGGCGTCTCAACGGGTTGGTACACGGAGCCGCTGGTGAAGACGCCCGATGACGCCGAGGCGCTTCTCAGCGTTCCCTACGAGTTCACTCCCGTCGACCTCTCGCCGGCCAGGAGTTACGTCGAGAAGGTCGGCGACCGAAGCGTCGCCCACATTGGTGTCTCGACACCCCTTGTCAGCGTCTCGCGGCTGATGCACTTCGACGAACTGCTGCTGTGGTGCCATACCGAGCGTGAACTCGTGCATCGACTGATCGACACGATGACCGAGCGGATCGAACTGGGGCTGAGGTACGTGCTCGACGCGGGGCTGGGCGAGATGATGTGGCTCGGCGGATCAGAGCAGGCCACGCCGCCGATGATGGGGCCGGAGATGTACGACGAGTTCGTGACCCAGTACGACAGCCGGATCATCGACCTCATGCACAATTACGATGGCTTGGTCCATGTCCACTGTCACGGGAAGATCTCGGGGATTCTCGACCGTCTGCTCGACATGGACGTCGACATGACCGATCCTGTCGAGCCGCCACCTGATGGCGACATCACCATGGCCGAGGCCAAGAAGCGTTGCGCCGGCCGCATGACTCTGATGGGCAACATCGAGTTCCGCGAGCTTGAGTTCTCCTCACCCAAGCGCATCCGCGAACTTATCAGGACCGCCATCCTCGACGGCGGCGCGGAGCGGACGTACCTCTACCCATCCGCCACGCCGATCCAGGCCCTCACGCCACAATACCGCGACAATGCCATTGCCTACATCGAAGCCGGCCTCGAGTTTGGCGCCTCGTAGGGGCGCGATTCATCGCGCCCTGCCTTCGTCTCTACTCCACGCTCACGCTGCCGTGGACTGTGAAAGCCTCGATCAGGCGGCCCGTGTGCCACCCGATCGCGTAGGCGGCGAACTCCACCGCGTATTCACCTCGTGGCAGGTCGGCGTTGTCCTCGGGGTGGTAGCGGAATCGGGCCCGGCTCTGCTCGGTGATGGGAGCGCCGCGTCGGAGCACGTGCGCGTCGTTGATCTGCCCACGCAGGGCGATCTCGGCCTTGCTTCCGTCCGTCGCAGTTCCTACCACCGTCAGCGTTGAGTGACTCCCTTCGGCGTACCATCCCCGTACGGCAGGCGAGTAGGCCGAGGAGGCCAGTACCCTCTCGCGGTCCACCGGCACGTAGTAGTGGACGCCGCTCTTGCCTTCCATAATTTCCTGAGCATAGTCAATGCTCGATTCGCCGAGGGCGAGCTTCTTCGTGCTGATGAAGGCGGTCGGGTCGCCCAGCTCTCGCCATTGGTTCGGGTCACGCCCAGGAGCGGCCGTCGGCGTGCTGGTCAGAGCCTGGTAGTACCTGCCGTCCCGGCTGTAAGTGTGGCCGAGTTCGATCTCGAGGCTCGGCGTGTAGCGATGAATGCGGCCGTAGTAGTCCTCCATCGCTCCTTGCAGCGCCTCCGGCTCGAGGTACCCGTTGGGCACGAGGATGGCCTGCATGTCCCGAAGTCGCAGGGCTGCCTGGCCGAGGTCGTGGTCCTTGCCGACAATGATCGGTGGCGGCATTTCACGCTCGAGCGGCTCCAGCGCGCGGCTGTCCAGCGTCACCCGCGTGTCGCCGTCTCCGTAGTTCAGTTCGGCGCGCGCGTGTGACGTCGCCGCGTCCAGGTTGATGTGAAACTGGTTCATCACGCTGTCGTTCAGGCGCGTGTCGGGAAGCGGGAAGCTGAGGACGTTGCCGTCGGCGTCGGTCACGTCAAGCGTGCAGCGCGAGGCGGCCAGTTGGGGGCTGTGCCCGCGGATGGTCTCCGGGCTGAACACGTTGCCCCAGTTGCCGTGGAGCGCGGGGTAGATGTAGGAGGTGAGCGCGTGCTCCGGCTCTGGGTCGTACACGCCCACGAGTGTCATCACGGGCACGCCGATCTTGTCGGGCTTCGGCGTGGGGGCGTCGAGTTCGACCATCCGCTGGCTGTCGGGATCCCAACGGCTGTAGCCGGTGGAGCTGGCGCTGTCGAGCACTCCGGATTGGGCCGTGATATTGGCCTGGATCAGCTTTAACGAGTACGGCGTGTGGTGGGTGAACACGCTGGTGGGTCCCATGGGCGCTCCGCCGGCCATGGCATCCCTGCCGAAGAGGTAGGGGATGTCGCCCTCGACGGCTCCGCCATTCCAGGCCACGTTAGCGACGAGACGGTGCTTGAACAGGTTGTAGCCCCACCCGCCATTGCGCGCGTGGTTGCTCAGCTCGCCGCCTGGGTAGTGCCCGAGCCCGTGGTCGTGGCCGTACTCATGCGAGTATTCGTTGCCGGTTGTGGACTGCAGCGTGAGCTGTCCGCCGCCGCCGCTGAGGCCGTGGACCACGAACTGATCCTGCGGATTGCCGTCGTCATCGATCCTCGTGTAGACGCCTGCGCTCGTGTGGAGCGTTGTTTGGCGGTAAGGACGCGGCTGATCCTGGTTGCCGCCGACAGTCGCGAGCACGCCGACGTTGGCGTTGTTGATGCCGGTTGAGACCATCCCCTTGGCAATGTTCTCGCGCATGTCGCCGGCGTAGACGCCCGCTCCTTCGAACGTGCTGCGCTGGGTGTAGACGTTCCCGTTCGGCAGCACCACCTTCTCAAAGTGGATCGGGAGGTACTGAGCGGCCACGAACTTGGCGATGGGCACGGTCTGGAAGTAGTCGAGCGCGAGCTCCGCGGCGATGCTGCTGCCGGGGCGTGACCACTGGTTGGTCGGGACGTTGGCCGGGTCGGTCAACATGCCCAGTTCTATGTTCTGGACCACCAACTCGATGGGAGCGCCGAACTCAAAGGCGTCAGCCGGCAGCGTGGCGCTCTGTCCGGCAGCGTTTCGCACGGTGATACTCATGCCGGGATGCATGAAAGTCCAGGGGATCACGGCGTTCCAGGCTCGCTTGTTGAAGACCATCGGCTTGCGGCCGTCGGTGTTATTGAAGTCACTGTGAGCGCCGTTCTCGGGTGGCAGCAGGTCGAGGGTCAAACTCTCGCCCCGGCTGTTGACGATGATCGCTTGCAGCTCCTGGTGGTCGGAATCGACGGGGGTGAAGAGAACGTAGGCGCCCCGATCGGTCACCAAAAGCGGCCGTTCCTGGTCTGCTCGATTCGGGCCTACGAGAGTGCTCTGAAGGAAGGCGATCTCGCCGTTCAGCTCGCCCTCGACATTGGGTGTCAGGGGCAGATTGGCAGTGAAATCGATGGCCTCGGCCCAGTAGGGCGGTTCGGCCGGCGGGGCCGGCCTCGCTCGGCGCGCTGCCTTGCGTCCGCGGCCACCGTAGGGGCGCCGGCGTTCCTGGGCGCCAACCCGGCCAACCAGTACACAGCCGGTCAGCATCACGAGGGAGATCATCACAACGCACGCGCGACGCAACGTCGCTCCAATCTGGTGGTATCGGGGATGCGCGCGTCCGGTCATTGTTTTGGGTCCCTTCGCCGGCGATCTCTCGCGCCGGTGACTGTCGCTTCTTCAGTCTAACCGATCTCTGAGGAAACTCGAGGAGTTTCCACGACGGGCCCGGATGCTGGGGCTCCAAACCCACAACGGTTGCTCCGACGCCCTTCTACTCTCCTACCGGCTTGCTCGTTATCAGCCCAATCCCCCGCCCCTTGTCGCCGACCGCGCAATAGTGCATGTAGTGCATGTCGGTCCTTGGATCATGCACCAGCGAGATCTTGTGGGCGTATGTCCGGTCGATCCCGCTCGGGTTCCCGCCGGCCTTGTAGAGCGGCTCCGGGTGAACGGTCCAACCGCGCAAGTCGGGCGAGAACGCCGCCATAATGTGCGCGCCGCCTCGCCCCACACCGAAGTAGAACATCACCCAGTGGTCGCCGTCGCGGAAGACCTTGCCGTCCGAGCAGAATGCCTCGTCATACCCGCCGGGCGTGTTGCGGACAATCGGGTTGTCGGCGTGTCGCGTCCAGTTGAGTAGGTCGCCTGAGGTAGCGAGGCCCATCTGCTCCGTGCCGCCGTTCGCGGCGTTGTAGAAGTTCAGGAACTCGCCCTCATGCTCCACCAGCCACGGCTGGTAGATGCAGTCCTTCTCCCATTCGCCGACCTCGGGCTCGTGTACTGAGAGGATGTAGCTCTCCTTGGCCCTGCGCCACGTCAGCCCGTCGTCGCTGCAGGCCACGCCCTCGTAGCCCGGCCGAAGTTCGTAGCCTCCCTGCCGAGGGTAGGCGCCGTAGAGCGACCAGTAGACGCCGTCCCGCTGCTTCAACACTCGCGGCGAATCGATGTCATACGATTCGTACAGATACGCCCCCAGCACGCGGCCGCCATTGTCGAATTCGCCCCCCGGTCCATACCCCATCGCGAGGCGCGGGTCGGTCCAGCTGACAAGGTCGGTGCTCTCGGCCACGAACGACTGGTATCCCTGCCCATCGAACCCGATGAAGCTCATGTACCAACGCTCGTCGCCGGGGATCTGATAGACCGTCGGGCAGTCGACCATATGCACGCCATCGAAGCCGGGGATGCCCGGATCAGCGGGGATCACGTGCTCCGGGTAGTAGTGCCAGTTCCGGTACGGCTCAGACCAGGCGTCAAGTGTCGCCATGTCGATGGCCCCCGTCGGCAGCAGGTTCAGGAGCAGGGCTGTCGCGAGTCCCATGATTACGCTCCCGGCGGGCGCGAGTACTCCCACCCCGCATGCAGCCACGAACTCAGCTCCGTGCACAACTCCTGGTTCTCCGCGCGGTCTGCGATGTTCACGTTCTCGCCCGGATCGTCTTGGTGATCGTATAGCTCCCGCGCCAGCACCCTCTGCTCGTCCTCGATCCACTCGGTGTACCGATACCGGTCCGTCCGCATCGAGTACCCCATCTTGTTTCGGCCGCGCGGGTATTGGCTGAACGCCGCGCGCTTCCACTCGCGGGTCGGATCGTCCATCAGCGGCGCGAGGCTCGTCCCCTCAAGGTGATCCGGCAGCGCCAGCCCGGCCAGCTCCGTGACCGTCGGGTAGATGTCTACGAACTCACACAGCGCGTCCGTCGGCTGGCCCTTCGCCTTCTGGTCGGGCGAGGCGATGAGTAGCGGTGAGTGAGTGCTTGTCTCGTAGTTGCAGTGCTTGCACCAGAGCCCGTGTTCGCCGAGTTGCCAGCCGTGGTCGCCCCAGAATGCGATGACCGTGTTCTCCCGCAGACCGAGCGCATCCAGTTCATCCATCAGCCGTCCGAGTTGCGCGTCGATGAAGCTCACGCAGGCGTAGTAGCCGTGGATCAGCTCGCGCGCCTGCTCATCGCTAAGCGGGCCCTTCTTCGGGATCTGATGGTACTGGCGCAGCTCGCCCCAGGTGTGCAGCGCGATATCGGGCGCTCCCTCGGGGCGGAACGGGTTGTCGGCGAGGTTGATCTCATCGCGCGGGTAGAGGTCCCAGTAGCGCTTCGGAGCCGCGAAGGCGAGGTGAGGTTTCAGGAAGCCGACGCCCAGGAAGAAACTCTCTTCAGCCTCCTTGTGCGCGCGGAGCGCCTCGATCGCCTTGTCTGCGATCTGGCCATCGGCGTAGGCGTTGTCGGGCAGGTCGCCGGCTTCGGTGGCGGGGCCGCGCACGCGCTTGCGCTTCTCCGGATCCGTTTCGGCCTTGCGAAGTCGGTCGAGTAGCGCCAGGTTCTCCTCGGTCACGACTCCGGGGAACTGGTTCTGCGCGACCCATGGTTCAGACGACCATCCAGGGGGATCCTCGCGCTTGCCATGGTGGTAGATCTTCCCCAGCGACGTGCTGATGTACCCGTTCTCGCGGAAGAGCTGTGGCAGCGTCATGACGTCGGGCATCGTCGTGCGCAGCGGCGTTTGGAGGTCATGCACGCCCGTCGTGTTCGGTCGGCACCCGCTCAGCACGCTCGCCCGCGATGGCGCGCAGACGGCTTGCTGACAGTACGTCCGCCGAAACAGCGTCCCTTCGGCGGCCAGCCGGTCGATGTTCGGCGAGACGATCTGGCTGTGCCCGTGACATTTGAACTGCGGCCTGAGATCATCGACCGCAATGAAGAGCACGTTGTGGCCCGGCCGCTCCCGGCGTCGCGCTTTCAGTCCGCCGGCCATCGCCAGCGCCCCAACGCCGATTCCCGTCACCCCCATCGCTATCGCCTCCCGTCGAGTGACCCTCGTTGCCATGCTCCGTCCCTCCGTGCGTTCTGGCCTTATCTTATTGCGCGGGAGGAAGCGCCGCACCTTCGGCCGAAGTCGGTGCCATCCGGCGACGCCGCACGAGGGAGCCTCCCCATGAGCGACCGGCCGAACATCCTCCTCATCATGTCCGACCAGCATCACCCGCACGTCCTTGGGTGCGAGGGCGACAGCGTCGTCCGCACGCCGAACCTCGACGGGCTGGCCGGTCGCGGCGTGCTGTTTGAGAACTGCTATTGCCCTAGCCCTCTCTGCGTGCCGTCGCGGATGAGCTTCATGACCTCCCGTCACCCGCACCGCAACGAGGTCTGGACAAACGCTTGCTCGTTGCCCTCGGACGTGCCCACCTTCGCCCACGCGCTTGGCGCCGCGGGATACGAGACCGTCCTCGGCGGGCGGATGCACTTCGTTGGGGCGGACCAGCGCCACGGCTTCGAGAAGCGCCTCATCGGCCAGCTCTGCTCCGGTCACATCGGCGGCCGCAATCGGGGGATCCTAGACGAGCTGTTTCCCGGAGCGGGTCAGAGCCTCCCGGCCGTTCAGATCTCAGGCCCAGGTCGCACCGGTTACCAGGCCTACGATGAGGCCGTCACTGAGGGCTGTACCGAGTTCCTCCGCGACCGCTCGGACGACCGCCCGCTGTGCCTGGTGGCGGGATTCGTCATGCCCCACTGCCCGTTCATTTGCCCGCCCGATGACTGGGACTACTACCTCGACCGCGTCACGCTGCCCGACGTGCCCGATGGCTACCACGAATCGCTCCACCCGGCCATGAGGCGCTGGCGCGAAGGCCGCCGCGTTGTCGATCTCACCGATGACGAGATTCGGCGCGCGCGTGCGGGTTACTATGGGCTCGTCACTCACCTCGACCGCATGGTCGGCGAGCTGCTCGATACTCTCAACGAATCCGGTCTGGCCGATAACACCATCGTCATCTACACGAGCGACCACGGGGAAATGGCCGGCGAGCATGGCATGTGGTGGAAGAGCAGCTTCTACGAGGGCTCGGCATCGGTGCCCCTGATCGTCTCCGCGCCCGGGCGATTCGCGGAGGGCGCGCGCATGGCTAACATCACTAACCTCATCGACCTGGGGCCAACGATGGCCGACCTCGCCGGCGCGGACCCAATCCCCGGCGTCGATGGTCGCAGCCTCGCGCCGGTCCTGCGCGGCGAAGCAACCGAGTGGCTCGACGAGACCTTCAGCGAGCACTACCCCTCACAAGGCTTGCCGCCCACGCGCATGATCCGTAGCGGGCCGTGGAAGCTCACGCACTTTGAGGGGGAGAGGCCGCAGCTTTTCAACCTCGATGACGATCCGGACGAGTGGAGCGATCTCGGCGAGGATCCGGCCCACGCCGATGTGCGGGAGCGATTGCAGGCGCGCGTGCTCGAGGGTTGGTCGGGCGAGCACATGGAGCAGACCCTCGCGGCGCGGCAGCAGGGGAATCGTCTGCTGACCCAGTGGTACCAACGCCTCCGCCCCGAGGAACCCGAGCAGTGGGTCGCCGATGCGGAAGACAACGTCTACCCCGAGGCGCGCATTCCGTAAGCTCCCGCGTCTGCGGGCGCGGCGGCCAAGGAACTCACAGTTCCCGCACCGCCACCTGCACCTGCGCGGGGTCGCTCGGCGCGGTGAATACCACCTCCGCGTCCCCGAACACGTATCGAAGCTCGTCCGGCCTCCCCAGACACGGCGCCAGCAGGTCGCGCACGGCTGGGAGGGTGACGTCGTCGGTGACGATCCAGCGCCCGCTGCCGGTGGGATGCACCGCATAGCCCTCCGGGCCTACGCCGGACAGTTCGCGGGGAGCCAATCGGCTCGTGGAGACCACCGTCAGTCCGGCCTCGGCCAGTGCCTGCAGAGCCGCCAAGCACTCCGGCTCCACCCGCTTGCCCACCAAGAAGACCAGCCGAGCGCTGCGGTACAGCTCTGGGTCGGCGGCGGTATGGTCGTAGACGGCCACGTTGTTGGCGGGGAACAACACGCGGTACGGAATTCCCAAAGGGGTGTTGTAGTTGAGTGCCAGCGTAGGGATCGTGCCGTGCGAGACCACGTGCCACACCTTCAGCCAGTAGCGCGTCTCCTCATCGGGGACCAGATTGCTCGCGCCGTAAAGGTTGCGCCGGATCCAGGGGCCGGGGTTCTCCTGCCCCCAGTCGGAGTCCGGGAACCGAACGATGATCACCTCGGGCGCGAACTCCTCGAAGCGAAGCTGCCGCGGGTGCCCGGGCAGGTATTCACGGATGAACTGGCGCGCCACGCGTCCGTAGGCGGAGAGTTCCGCCTGTCCGTCCTTCGCTGCGTACAAGCTCCCCTGGTAGCTGAAGTTCTCGATATACGTGCGCTCCGCGCCCGTCCAGTACGAGATGAGCAGCGCCGAGCGCAGTTCCTCCGGCGAGTGTCCGGGGTAGCCGGGCATGCCCCACAGGTCCACCGAAGTCCAGTGCTGCACGCCGTACTGCTTGGCCGCGCCCATCGCCATCGCGAGGGTCACCGGAGTGATGGTCTCCTTCAGGAGCTTCGGCATCTGAACCAGTCCCGCGCGGGCGAATAGGTGCTGCAGGTCCGGGAGGACGCTCTCGGTGCCGACGACAGGCGTCTGGCCTGGCTCGCCCGCGCGTTTGGCGAAGCCCGGGAACACGCGCTCCATGAGCGTCTGCAGGTTGAGCAGATTGCCCGCGTAGGCGCCCTCCAGCGTGTCGCCTTCCGCGTCGTAGAAGTGCGGCTCAAAGGAGCGCGCGGCCGTAACCCAGATACCGTTACAGATCCAGTGTTCGCACTCGTCAAAGCAGAACCCGAGGAAGCGCGGAGTGGCGAGGCAGCGCTGCACGTACTCGGGCGGTGGTTGGAAGAACCCGCCCGGTTTGCGGTACAGCGTGGGGTCCCCCGGCTCTCGCCCCGACGGCGAGTTCTCCTGGTTGATCAGGAAGCTGTGCCCGTGCTGTGCCGCCCAGCGGTCGAGGCGATCAACGTCCTCCACCGTTGGCGCGCCCCAAAAGTGGTGCATCAGGAAGTCGAACCCGATTTGCTCGAAGGCATCCTGCGCGACCGGGTCGTCGTAGATGTACTTCTTGGAGCCGGCCACATCCACTCCCACGGGCATGGGGTTCGCGGCGGGCTCGGCACGCCCCACGCCCGCAACCACGACCACCAACGCTGCAACGATCAGTACCCAGGGCACGGTCAGCATGCCTCCTGTGTCGGCGCGAATTCGGCGAGTGGTCGCAAGGTTCTGGGGCCATCCGTGCAGTCTCGCACCTTGTCTGGTCAGACGGCCCTGTCCCCTCCGTCAGATCCGGTAGAGCGGCTGCGGCGGACCCGATTCATCGATCGCCCATGGCACCCACACCAGCCCGAACGCGCGCATCATCGTGTCGCTCTTGCGCGGCGGCACGGTTAGTTCCGCCACTTCGAACTCGCTTGGGTCAGGCTGCGCCTGGAGGTCGGCGATGGCGAGCCGACATTCCTCCTCCAGAGCATCCAGATTCGCTTGCTCTTCGACCAACGTCTCCTTCGCCCTGCCCACGTCGTCGCGTTGCTGCATCGAGCGCCCCGCGCCTCGCAACGCGCTTGTCGCGCGGCTGACGTTGCGTTGGCTGGTGAGCTTGCGCCCAAAGAGCGCGCCGACCAGCGTCGCCCCAACCGAGATGGTTGCCTGCAGCGCGTGCTGGTTCGCCTCCGATTTCTCTCTCGAGACCTTATCCTCGGCGCGGCGGATGCGGTCGCGGATCTGCTTGATCTTCGATTCGTACCTTGTCCGCAGCTTCGCGACCTCGAGGTCGCGCTTCTCTCGCTCCAGGTGGCTCAGCCCCGCGCGGAACGTCCCCTCGTCCTCACCTGGTTTGCTCGTTCTTTTTAGCGCGGCGCACGTGAGGAGCGTCACCGGCAGGCAGCGGTATATGTAGTCAACGCAGCCCTTCTGCCACGCCTTGTAGCTCTTGGCCCGGCTGGCTGCGGCCGGTACGGAGCCGTACTCCGCGGCTAGCTGCGCCGGATGGCGATCCAAGGCGATGTCCTGAGCGTTGATGGGCTGCGCGTCATCCCAAGCTACCGCGCCACCTTCATCAGGGACGCTCGCCAGCAGAACGACACCGCGCTACTCGTCGAGTTTCACGCCCACTCGCACGTAATGCGCCTGCGCTGAGGCAATGATCTGGGGCCGGTACATGATCCGCGCGGAGGATGGGGGAGACGCGGCAATTGGGAGGAAGTACTGCTCGACCTCCGCCGGCATGGGCGGGCGATCGTTTGCCGGCTCCGGCTCGGGTACGGGTGGTGCCGCGGCCGCCGGCGTTTGCACGGGCGCGGGGGCGGCCGTTGTGGGTGTGGCTTGGAGGCCGGCGGTCAACTGCTGGATCTGCGACCGCGTCAGCGGCCCGCGAAGGTAAGACATCGCCCACCGCGTGTGGAAGACTACGGGCGCCTCCTCGTGAACGTTGTGCATCAGGAAGACGCGCTTGCCCAGGCCTGATAGCACGTCGTCGATCTGGGCCCGGTTGAAGCCGCCGCCCGCCGTGGCCGCAACGCCCTCAAGGCCATCCAACACTCGCGCCTTGTCCCGCTCGGTCTGCAGCCGTCCGATGAACCATGTCCCCGTGTTCGCCAGGCCCTTGTAATCCAGGTCCACTGGGTTCTGCGTCGCCAGCAGGATGCCCAGGCCAAATGCTCTCGCCTGCTTCAGCAGCATCAGCATCGGGCGCTTGCACGGCGGCGTCGCGACGGGCGGGAAGTAACCGAAGATCTCGTCCATGTATAGCAGCGCGCGCAGGCTTGATGTCCCGGGTTGGCGCCGCACCCACGCCAGCACCTCATTCAGCAGGAGCGTCAGGAAGAACATCCGCTCGGCATCGGAGAGATGCGCGATGTTGATGATGGAAAGCCGCGGCCGGCCATCCGGCGCGTGAAGCAGGAGGTCGACATCCATCGGATCGCCCTCGAGCCATGCGCTGAAGCCTGGCGATGCCAGCAGGTTATTGAGACTCACCGCCAGGTCGAAGCGATCCTTCGATGGATACACCGACTCCAGATCCAGCACACCAACGCGGTCAAACGGCGGGTCTTGGATATCGCGCACGAGCGACGGCAGGTCGAGATCCTTGCCTTCGCTCCACGCGCGGTGCACGATGTTCGAAAGCAAGATGTGTTCGCGGCTGCGAACGGGATCCGGGTCCAGCCCAACCAGCGCCAACAGGCCCGATACCGCGCCCTGCACGCGATCGTTGAGGGCCTCGGAATCTCCAGCCAACTCCGGCCCCGGCGCGCTGAACGACTTCAGCACGTTCAGCGGCACGCCCGTCGTGCTTCCCGGGGTGTAGACCACGGTATCCGAGGCTGCCTTCAGCCTCGCAATTCGCTCTCCGTCCTGATCCCATTCGGCGAGGCCCTCGCGCCACTGAGTAGCGGTCTCCTTGGCGAAATCGTCGGGCGTCATGCCCGCGCGAGCCGCCTGGTCGTCGTCGATCCACGGGCGGAAGTCCTCCGGCCGAAGCTCGGGGAACGTCAGCATCAGGTTGCCGAGATCGCCCTTCACGTCGATGACGATCGCCGGCACCCCATCGATCGCCGCCTCCTCGAGCAGCGACACGCACAGCCCCGTCTTGCCGCTCCCCGTCATCCCCACGCAAATGCCGTGCGTTGTCAGATCCTTCGAGTCGTACAGCAGCAGATCATCCAGGATCTTCCCGGCGGTCATATCGTATTCGCGACCCAGGTAGAGCGAGCCCAGCTTCTCGTAATCGTGCATGCCTGGCTTGATCCTCCCGCTGGTGTCTTCGGTTCACGCGCCTGCGAATGGAATGTCGCCGAACGCCTCGAGGTAGCTCGCGACGTTGCCTGCGCCGGCTCCCGCCACGAGGCTGAGATAGTCCGGGGTCAGGAAGTCGATGGGGATCTGCGATTCCCACACGACGTCTTCATCATCGTCGAGCGCGAGTCGGCCAAATGAATCGCCATAGTTCCTCTGCAGGAGGCTGGCGGCGACGCCCGCATACTCCGACGGCGGCGCGTTCGGGCCAGGTGGCATCCCGCCGATCTGGCAGTAAGTGTAGACCATGCCCTTGTAGATCTTCGTCCGGATTACGACGTCGTTGTCGTATGGCACCTCAAACAGGTTCTCGCCCTCGGTGTACTTGAGGCCCGATTGGTCGAGGAGGCCCTTCAGTTGGGCGAGCTGCGTTGTCTCGTCGCCTTCGGGGAAGAGGTGCTCGACGGAACTCAGCTCCTGCCCGTCTAGAAGCTGCTGCCAGCGAGCGGCCTCATTCGCGCCGGCCATGGCGAGAGACGCGACGTGTCCGGGCGTCACCGCGAAGATCGGCACCAGCTCTTCCCAGTACATCATCTTCCCGCCGTCCGTCTCGTTCACCGTGTACTTGCCGACGGGCGCGTCGTATGTGAGTCGCAACGCATCGAAGGCGTAACCATCCTGCTCCTCGACGGTGTTGCCTGGCAGCGGCCCCAGCGACGTGAAGATCCGCAGGAACTCCTGCAGCTCCTGGGCCGCCACTGTCGTGCCGTTGTCGAAGTCCATCGAGTACAAGCCCGGCACCATCTCCTCGTACTTGAGCCCAGCGTCGTCAAGCAGCCTGGCGACGGGGCTGGTGGAGGTGTCGACCACCAGCGGCTTGGGATCGTCGCTCGGGTCTGACTTGAGCCAGTCGCGCAACACGTTCGAGGGTATGGCGAGTTTCGTATCGCCGTAGCTCACGCGCAGACGCAGCACGGTAACTGCTATCACCTTGCCGTCGGCATCGACGATCGGCCCGCCGCTGTTGCCGTTCTCGATGTCGGCGTCATGTTCGATCATCTTGCGATTGTCCCATATCCGGTGCGCCGAGACCGTCCCGCTGCGTATCGACAACTCGGGCATGCCCAACGGATGCCCGCACGCGTAGACGCGCGACGTCTCCTTTGCTGCGTCGGAGTCGTTGAGTTGCAGGTGCGCGTCCGGAGTCCGGCTGACGCGCAACAGCGCGAGATCGAGTTCTTGGTTCTCACGGACGACCTCGGCGTCAACCGATTCTTCCTGGGAGGTTCCGGCGTGAAGCACTAGCCGCACGACGCGGTTAGTGCCCGTGAGTGGAGTCCCGTCCTCGTCATGCTGGGTCATGCTGATGACATGAGCGTTGGTTACGGCGTAGCCATCGTCAGAGATAAAGAACCCGCTGCCAGTGCCGTCCCAGCGTTGCCCACCGGCCAAGTCGAGCGTCAACTCAACCAACACGACCGCGTCCTTGACGCGATCGACTGTGTCGTCGGACAGTTCGCCTGACGACGTGGCAGGGGTCGGGGTGGTAGTGGTGGTCGGCCCCGTGCCGCCGTCATTTGCTGGAGGAACCGTGGGGCACCCGCTCAGCGCGACAGCGACGATCACCATCGGAACCAGCGCAGCCATCTTCACTGCTGATAAACGCCTCATCTGTATCCGCCCCCCAAAGTGCTACACCGTCGTTTACCAAGCAACCCATACCTTGACCACCAAAGTTCCAGCATCCTGCCCAAAACGAAACAGGCCACGGGCGTGAGCCGCGTGGCCTGTCATGGATGCGTGGGGGTCTATTGGACTCGCGCTAGAAGGTGCGGGTAAGCTGGTCTTGGTTCGCGCCATCCGGATCGGCGACCCAAAGCTGGCGGTCACGCGTGAAACAGATGCGCGTGCCGTCTGGCTTCCACTGCGGGTAACCGTCCGAGCGACCGTCGCTGGTAATCTGCGTCAAACCCGTGCCGTCCGGCGCGATGCTCCAGATATCGAAGTCGCCCGCGCGGTTGGACGCGAAGAGGATCTTCGTGCCATCCGGCGACCACGCCGGATGCTCGTCGCGCGAGGTCGACGTGGTGATCTGTGTCAACCCGCCGGTCGTCAGGTCGACGATCCAGATGTCCGTGTTGCCTGCCCGGTCCGACTGGAAAGCCACGCGGTTGCCGTCCGGGGCGAAGGAAGCCCACTGGTCGTTGGCCGTGTCGGTGGTGACGGGCGTCTGGGTGGCGGGCGTCGCCAGCGCCAGGATGTAGATGTCGTTGTTGCCGTCGCGGTTCGTCGTGAACAGCAGCCGGTCGCCCGTTGGCGACCAGGCGGGCTGCCCGTCTGATGCCGGATCGGTGGTGAGTTGGTCGAGGCGATTACGGTCCCCGCCCTGCGCGTTGATGAGGTAGATATCCTCGCTCACCGAGCGCCTCGAGCCGATCGCGACTGTCGCGCCATCAGGGCTGTACGTGGGGTGGAAGCCGCCCTCGTCCGTGAGGTCGGCGTCATTGTCCGACGGCGTGAGCGCTGTAACAGAGCCGCCCCGCTCGTTGATTGTGCTGACGTAGCGCAGGCCGTTGCCGCCGAAGCTGGCGAAGGCGACAAGCCCGGTTGGTCCGAACCCGCAGCGCTCCGACAGAGTGAAGAACGCGACGCTCTCGCCGCTCGAACTGCATCCGGCAAGTACAACAGACGCAAACAGTGGTATAAGGACTATGGACGCCAGTACCAGGGACCTTCTCGTCATGAAAGCACTCCCTTTGCCCCGGCTGTCTCGGGGCTGGGCAACGTGTAAGCCGTTAGTGCGCCGTCAGGGATCAGATATCCTGCCGGGTGCAGTGCGCCTGTTATATGGACATTGCTGAGCGCCCTTAGTTTCGCGCCAGATTATAGCCCGTCCCGTAGGGAGGGTCAAGGGAACGTAAGAGCCGCCGGGAGCACTTATCAGAGTAGGAGAACGCCCGAAATGCACTCGCAACATCTCACACAACATCAGGTGGGTCTCCGCCTCCCCCGCAACGCGGTGGAGGGCGTCGGGTTGTCAACGCAGGATGGTTGTGCTACTATCACCCGCGTTTGGCGTGGTCGGGGGCCCTTAAGCATCTGGGGGGAATCACGTGGAGCCTGACCGACCCTTTGGAGACGGAGTTCGCGCCGAGCGGGTCCTGATCATCGACAGCGATCCGGCGGTCCGCCACGCCATCAGGCAAGGCCTCTTGCGCGATGGCTTTGACGTAATCGAGGCCGACGATGGCTACGATGGACGGGCCAAAGCCCTCTCTGAATCCCCATCGGTTGTCCTTCTTGAGCTGGTCCTGCCCCGAATGAGCGGCCTGGAGGTCTGCCAGCGTCTCAAGGAGGGGATCACCACTCAGCAGATACCGATAATCGTCCTGACCCAGCGCAATCGCGTTGAGGACAAGTTGCGCGCGATAGAGGCTGGTGCGGACGATTACCTCTCAAAGCCCGTCGACGTCCGCGAGGTCTGCGCGCGGATTCGCGGTATCATCCGCCGCTCGAAGCGCGACCGAGGCGCCAGCCCGCTTACTGGTCTGCCGGGCAACGTCGTGCTCGAGCAAGAGATCGCCGAGCGCGTCGCCAAGCCCGGCCAGCTCGCGGTTGTTCACCTCGATCTCAACAACTTCAAGCCGTACAACGACTACTATAGCTACAAGCGAGGCGATCAAGTCCTGCGCCTGACCGCCCAACTCATTACCGAAGCCGCTCGCGGAAGCGGTGATCCGGATACGTTTGTCTCTCACCTTGGCGGCGACGATTTCTTCGTCGTCACTACGCCGGATCGCGCCGACGCCATCGCGAACCGCGCGCTCCAGGGGTTCGACGCCCTCATCCCGCTGCATTACGACGATGAGGACCGTCGCGTCGGCTACATTACGGCCGCCAACAGACAGGGACTCGAGCAGAACTTCCCGCTCATGTCCCTCGCCGCGTGCATCGCCACGAACGAGGCGCCCCACATCACCCACCCCGGCCAGATAGCTCAGACGCTGACCGAGCTAAAGAGCGTTGCCAAGCGTGCCGGGCGCAGTGCCGTGGTTCGCGACCGAAGGGGTTCAGTCCGGAAGGGGGCCGCGCAGCCCGGGGCGAATACTCCCGCGGATGAGAGTACGCCGGATGGTGCGGACGACTCCGAGCACGCAGCGGCCGAGGCGTCTAGCACGGAGCGAGTTTACTAACGATGGGGAGGCCCGGGGTACATGGCCAGTAAGATCCTGATGGTCGACGACGAGCGCGACCTGGTCTTTGCGACCAAGCTGTATCTGGAGGCAGAAGACTACGAGGTCCTGCCGGCCTATGATGGCGCCCAGGCGCTGGAGCTTCTTGAGGATCCGGCGAACAGGCCGGATCTTATCATCCTGGACGTATTCATGCCGCGGATGTCGGGCTGGGACGTGCTGCGGATGGTGCGAGGCCGTGACGAGTGGCGCGCCATCCCCGTCATCATGCTCACCGCCGCCGGTCAGGACGCCGACAAGGCCCGCGGTTGGGATCTTGGCGTCGATTGGTACCAGACAAAACCATTTGACCCTAAGGATCTGCTTGTCGTCTTGGAGCGCGTCATCTCCGCGGCCGGCGAGCAAGCTGACGAAGACCGCCTTCTCGACCAGTGATAGGTTCTCCCAGAGGCACTCGCTCGTCCCTTAAGCGCCCTGCCGCGAATGCCGCGCCGGTCGCCTGATCTGGGGGCTTTGGCATCACCACCGGAATCCTCATCGCCTTGGCCGCCGCCTGCTGCGTAGCCGTGGCGCACGCGATGGCCAAGGACGTCCTCCACAAGCTTCCACTCACCCAGTTCTACGCCGTCAGGACGGGCGCTGGAGCCATCGTCTCGTTCGCCGCCGTGGTTCTCCTGGGCGACCTGCCCGTGCTGCTCAGCATGTCCGCGCCCGCGCTGCTGATCGTCTTCGGCGCCGGCTTGCTTGTGCCGCTGCTGGTCAACCTACTCTCGTTCTGGTCGATGCGCCGCATGCCCCTCAACGTCCACGCGCCGCTGTTTCGCACCTACGTCGTCAGCGTGTTCATCCTCTCGCTCTTCTTCCTCAAGGATGAAGTCTGGACGCCACTCTCCGCTAGCGCGGTCATCGTGACTTTCATCGGAGTGGTCGCGTTCACAGCGGCCAAGAAGCCCGACCGGCACCACAAGACACCCCTAAAGGCGATCATCGTCTGCCTCATCGGGGCGTTCTGCTTCGCGGTCGGCAAGATCCTCTGGAAGAAAATGGGGGCCGTCGCGTCGCCGGCGATCATCACCTTCGCCGGCACGATGACCTGCGCGGTCATCTTCAACATCGCCTACGCCGTCGACCGACCGGAGACGGGCCCGGTTAAGGACCAGCTCATAGCCATCATCTCGGGCATTCTCGTCTTCGTCGGCGGAAACATGCTTGTGATCACGGCGCTCCAACACGCGCCGACCGCCGTCGTCAGTGCCATCCACTCCACCAGCGCCCTCTTGATCGCCGCGCTCGCCTTCGTGTTTCTGGGCGAGCGATGGACGAGATGGCAGGCCATGGCGGCGCTCATCATCGTCGCCGGCCTCGTGATGCTCTTCTTCAGGTGAGCCCTACGGAACTTGCAGCGTCCCCACTCGGCCGCCGTCCATCACGCTAACCGTGCGCGTCGCGGCGTCCCAGCCCACCTCAGCGCCCAGCGCCTCGGCCACGAACCGCATCGGCACGAAGGTCCGGCTGCCCTTGATCTCCGGCGGAGCGTCTAGCCTGACGGTCTCGCCATCGACGTGGCCCACCGTGTTGCCGATCTCGATCTCAACCCGGTTGTCGCCGCGCGTCGCCGTGATTCGTTTGGCGGCGGAGTTGTACTTCACATCCGCGCCCAGCCATTCGAATATCGCCCTCAGCGGCACCAGCGTCCGACCGCCCTCAATGTACGGATCCGCGTCTGATGGGATCGAATCGCCCGCGCCCGCCGTCGGCGCCGCCCATCCGGTCGCTCCCGGCAGCAGGAAACTCACCAACGCCAGCGGCCGAGCATCGCGATCCGGGAATCGCAGCTTGAATGGGATCTTCTCATCCGTGCCGATGAGGTCGGCCAGGATGTCATGCACGTCCGGGTTCGGACAGGCGAAGTGCTGGCCATAGAACTCGTACAGCCCGTCGCCCTCGTCGGAGATGCTCGTGCCCGTCAGCGCGATCTCAAACACGGTGCCCGCCGCCACCGGCGTCTTGTCCACGATCTGTATCAGCGCGTAAGGCGGCGCAGCCTCGACAGTCCGCTCCTCAATCCTCAACTCGTACGTGAAGCCCCACTCGTAGTTGAAACCCTCAATCTGACCCGAAAGCGGCTCCGGCGCGCCGCCCCGAGTGGCGCTCGCCAGCAGACATAGCGTCCCGTCCGAGCACTCCTGCTGATACGGCGCTACGTATATTGTCTTCTCAACCGCCGCATCCGCCGGCCCTGCCAAGACAAGCCCGACAACGGCGAGGGCAATGGCGAATGCAGTCAGGATCATCGGCAGTCGTGACTTCGCATCGTTGGTCATCAGAAATACCTCTGCTGGCGTGCGACACAGTCTGGTGGCTCTGGTTCTCAGAACACCATTCCCGCCCGTGTCGTCACGCCGATCGAAGAATCACTCTATCTCAAAGGGGACGTGTGTCGTGGCGCTCCAGTTCCCTGCGTTGTCGCGCGCCCGGATGTGGAAGCAGTAATGCCCGGGCTCAAGGCCCGTGAATTCCGTCGACGTATCGGTGCCGGTAATCGTCTCCGGCGGCACTGTCGCGTTGTCTGAATCTAGCGCCCAACTATAGCCGCTCACGCCGCTCGCGTCCGACGGCGCGGACCATCTGAGGCCGGCGCTTTCGGCCGTGCGCGAGTACATCGCGTAGTCGTCGATGATGACCGCCCCATCGGCATTCGGCACCCTCAGGTTCAGGAACAGCCGGTGCGGATCCTGGTTCGCGCCGACGGCCTTCGCGAGGTCCACCGTTGCTGTCTGCCACTCATCGCTGACGCTGAGGCTCCCCAGTTGCGCCCACGCCTCGCTCGAGCCGTTGAACGCCGTCGCCATCAGCGCCATCGACCCGCCGCGCGCATTCTCCCCCCGGTACCTGAATCGCAGCATCGGGAAGCGTCTCCACTCCTCGCCGAAGTCCTCCAGCATCCCGTAGACAGAGCCACTTCGGTCGCGCAGATCAGTCAGCTCGATGCACCCGGGGCCCGTCGCGCCGCCTGAGTCGAGGCGTCTCACCTGACAGCTCAGAAAGTTGCCCCACTCGCCGACATTGTCCTCAAACCCGTTCGCGGCCATCACCTCGACGGGCACGTAACTCACCACCGGAGCCGGCGGGGGCTCCGTGTCGGCCGCGTGGTCGACGGTCCAACTCCATTCCAGCGGCGCCATCTCGTTGCCAGCCAAGTCCCCCGCCGCGAGCGTGCAAGCAACGGTCGCGCCGTCACTCGCGATCGGCCCTGGCGACGTGAACGAAACCTGCCCAGACGCCGCGTCGTGCGTCAGCTCGCGATCCACGATGGAGTAGACCGCCTCGCCCACCGTCAGCCGAATGTCGGCCGGGCTGATGCCTGACCCCTCATCAGTCAGCGTCGCCGAGATCACTCTCGTGCACGCCGCCTCGCTGGGCGCCGGGCTGACGTTCTGAGCCGTCGGCGGCGCTTCATCGGTCGGCACCTCGGTCGCCGGCACGAGGTCCACGTTGTCGAGCCAATAGCACGTGCCGCGCCGGTTGCCGGGCCAGCCGGTGCTCGCGAACGCGATCCGCGTCACCGGGAGCGATGCCTGTCCCGGGAATGCCTTCTTCAGCAAGCCCAGCAGATCCACCGTCGCCGAGTGCCACGCGTCATCCGCCGTCGCCTCGATGTCGCCGATCACGGGCCAAGTGGTGTCGCTGTCAGTGAATCGGATCTGCCGTTTCGATCCATCGACCTCGACAACGATGTCCACCCGGGCCTCGTCGTCGATGCGGTAATCGAACCGTAGCGTCGGGTAGCGCGTCGCCTCGAATGGCACCCCGGTGAGCTCCGCGCCGAAAGGTCCGCCAATCTTCGCGTTCTGCACTTCCTCGCACCAGTCGCCGTCGCGCGCCTCGCGAGCAATCCTGATCTCAGCTCCTGAATCCACGCCCCAGGGCTTCAGCGCCATGTCTTGGGGCGCGTTGTCGGGGGGGGGCGCTGTGGGCCCCGTCCTGAATGCCAGATTGCGGAGTTGGTACGTCGCTCCGGCCCAGTTGCCGCCGATCCCGGCGTGTAGGTACCCTTCGCGCGAGCGGCTCCC
The DNA here is from genome assembly GCA_964555935.1 of uncultured Armatimonadia bacterium. Classification (GTDB taxonomy): domain Bacteria; phylum Armatimonadota; class Zipacnadia; order Zipacnadales; family VGFC01; genus CAZKUN01. Next base: position 70,825 of record CAZKUN010000007.1, read on the forward strand.
GAAGCGCAGCGCCTCCAGCACGGGCGCGTCGGAGTAGGGGAGGAGCATCCCGCCGAGATCTACTGTCGCGCGGTGCCACTTCCCATCCGGCTTCGCCTCGATGTCGCCCACTGTCTCGATGCCGCGGATCATTTCCACCGGCCCGGTCATGCGCGCGCGGAACGTCCGCCCGTCGACGATGGGAAACGCGTCGATCTTCACGCCTTCGGGGATCGCGTATTCGAATTCGAGGATTGGGGTCGTGGCGAGGTCGATGTCGCCCGTCGGCGCCTCAACCGCAAACGTCCCTCCCGCCGCCACGTTGGTGATCGTGACGCCCTGTCCGCCGCTCGCCACGCGCGACCCTGAGCTGATCGATCGCCATCCGGCTTCTGATGCCGAGCCCACTTCCGCGCCCCGGCCATGCTCAGGAGCTTTCGGGCGCTCATAGTACACGCGCGCTCGCGCGATTGTCAGTCCGTTCTCCACCGTCCATATCCCAACCGCGCCGCCTGGGAGTGGGGCTGCGTCCTCGTATTCGGCCACCAGCTTCCCGTCGACAAACAGGCGCGCCGCGTTGCCCGCGCGCTCGGCGCGAACATGCCACCACTCCTTATGGAGCTGGCTTGCCTCCGGCCCGCTGATGACTTGGCTCCCAAGCCCGTCGAGGATGTCGGGCAACGTCAGATCAGGCGTCTGGGTGACCACCTCGCCCTGTCGGAATATGCCGCTCGCCCGGTTCTTCCAGCCACCGAGCACGAAGCTGTAGCCCGTGCCGGGCGTCTCGTTCTGCGCGCAGAGCGTCACGAAGATGTTGCTCGGACCCTGATAGAACGGCGCCCACGGCTGGTCCATCGGGATACCGGCAAAGAACTCCACCACAACATCGCCCTCGAACTCGTCTCGCGTCCAGATCGCCGCCATCTCGGGGTCGCGGCCGTTGAACCACGCCCACCGTGGCGTGCATGCCCATCGGCTGCGCACGCGCCAGTCGCCCTGCCCAATGCTCCACTCCGTCGGCGCCGAGCGGAATGCCGAGTCGATCACGTTCGCCGATGCGATCGACAGCGCTCGTGTTTGAGATGCCGGGCCGGAGAAGCCCACCTTGCCGCCACCTAGCGGCGCGTCGTCCTCGAAGCCCAACACGGTCGCCCCGTCCGCCACCGCCTCCACGGTCGCGCCGCGCCGGCGCAATCGCAGGTCTGAGGTCCTGGCAACCGAGCCTGTCGCCTTCACCTCGGCGCCTCTGGAGAGTTCCAGCGCGAGCGCATCGCCCTCGCCTGGACTCATCGCCAGCCGGTATCCTGCCTGCGCGTCTGGCGGCGGCTGCGATGTCTGCCCGTCGCTCGGCACGCAGATGTGCAGCGTGGAGGGCTGCGCGAGGGCCTTTTCGTCAGCGTCCCATATCAACTCAACGTCGCCCCAGAAGTAGCCGGCGTGCCAGGCCGAATCTCCAGCGCGCTTCCACTGGCTGTTCTCATCAGACCACTCCTGCATGTAGTGGTCGTTGAGAAACGAACTCGTCGCCGCGTCGTCCGCCCGCGCGAGCACGGTACGCGGCGTCTGCTTCGCCCCGGGGTAGATCGCCACGTCATCGAACGCAACCGGCGTCGCGCCGGTGACGGTCAGCAGCGCCTTGCCATGGGCGAGTCCCGGCGCGTCGGCGGCGATCACCTCCACGCCGTCGATCGTGCCCGTCACTCGCCCCTCCACAGCCGAGATCGACATGCGGTGCCACTCGTCGGCGTCCATCCGCCATTCCGACTTGGCAAGTGCCTTGTCTTTCCCCCCGGTTCGCGCGACGATCTCAACGCGCCCGTTAGGACGCTCGGCGTACGTGAATCGCAGCGCGTGGTAGTTCGCGTTATCGTGCAGCCCCAGTCCCACCCCAAACGCCGTCGCTTCCGCGTCCGGCCGGACTGACGCCTCGACGGTGTGGTCCTCCCAGAACCAATCGCCCGCCGACGCCACGGCGTCCGTCTTCTCCGCGCCAGACCCCGCGAACTGAAACGCGTTTGCGCTGAATGCCGCCACGCCGGTCGCCGACAGAGCCCACTCGCCCGCTTCCGCCGCCCACGGGTTCTCCTCGTCGTCGCCGCGCATGAAGTCATCAGCGAACACGGCCTCGCCGACGGGCTGGCACCAGATCGCCTCCAGGTCCTCCGGTTGCCCGTCGACCACGCCCCACGTCCCCCCAACGGGCACGTCGCACTTGCCGCGAGCGATCGTCGTCGCGCCATACGCCACCGACACGCGCCCGTCCCGCACCTTCAGCACGATGTCGCCCGACGCAACCGGCTTGCGCGACTTGCCCCGCGCCACAACGGCGTCGGCGCCGTCGCGTCGGATGGTCACGGTGCATGAGGTCGGCTTCAGCTCAAATCCGAGGGAGTTGCTCTCGTCGAGGCGTGACGCGAGGATCGTCAGCCCGGCTCGCTCGTTGACGAGATCTGCCGGGACTACGAGGTTGTAAGGAGCCTCACACGCGTCGCCCGACAGCGCCGGCGTGGGCGATGCAGCATGAGCGGGCATCAGCAACAGCAGCACGGCGAGAAGCATTGGCGTGAGTGATCTCCGGGCGCGGCGTGCTTGTTCTCAACAAACTGGTCCCCGGAGAGTTCGTTCGCGGTCGTCTCGGACCTTGTTTGTCGTCGCCTCCTACACGCTCATCCACGCTGGATCGCACACGCGCGCGACCTCGATCGGTGAGGTGATGCCCTCCAACGCCTTGCGGATCCCATCCGCGAAGAGCGTCGTCATGCCGCCCGCCACGCCCGCCGCGTGGACGGCCTCGAGGTCGGCCCCCTGGGCGATCAGGCTGGCTACCTCCGGCTCCACGGCCAGCACCTCGAACAGCGCCGTCTGGCGCCAGAACCCCACCCCTCGGCAGCGCTCGCAACCCGCGCCCTGGACAAACGTCGCGTCTGCCTGCCATTCGAGGCCTCCCGCCTCGGCTCGACGTCTCCACGCCGACACGGTCTCGTCGTCCACGGGCAGCTTCTCGCGGCAGTGCTCGCAGACTTTCCGCACCAGTCGCTGGTTGACCGATGCGATGAGGCTGTGGCCGAAGAGAAACGGCTCGATGCCGGCGTCGAGCACCCGCTGGATGTTGCCGAGCGCATCATTGGCGTGAAGCTGGACCAGCACGAGGTGACCGGTCAGCCCGGCCTCGACCGCCAAGTTCGCAGACTCGCGATCGGGGACATCGCCTATGGCGATGATGTCGGGATCGGCCCGCATGACGCTTTGGAGCGCGTTCGCAACCGAGAGCCCAGCGCGCGGGTTCGTCTGGACCTGAACGGCGCCCGGCAGAAGGTGATAGACGGTGCTCTCGACCGTTATCACCGCGTTCTCGTCGGACTGGGCGTGCATGACCGCGGAGTAGAGCACGGTGGTCTTCCCCGAACCGGTGGGGCCGCCGAAGATGATGATCCCCGTCGGTTGGACCAAGGCCCGCTCGAGCCGCTCGCGGTCGGGATCGGACATGCCGAGATCGCCGAGGGAGAGATCGAGAAGACTCTCCGAGACGATCCTCAACGATAGCTTCTCGCCGAGCGGAGTGGGCAGCGACTGGACGATGGCACTGAGTGCGTGACCGCCGTGGAGCGTCTCCTGGATGCGGCCCATCTGAGCGCTGGCCCGATCGGCAATGTCCATGCCGGCGAGGAGCTTCAGACGCCCGACCAACGCGGCGAACACATCGCGCGGGAGATCGGTCACGGTTCGGAGCACGCCGTCGATCCGCAAGCGCAGCCGCCCGCCAGAGCGCGATGGGTCGAGATGAACGTCGCTGGAGGGGGGCATCACGGCGGCCAGCAACACCCTATGGGCGAGGGAGGCGACGCCGTCGCGGGCGTCGTCAGGGCTGGCGCCGAGCGGCAACTCCCCGCCCGCCGCTCCCTCGGGCGCCCATCCCATGACGGCCTCGACGGCGGCCTCGACCGCCTCTTCGTCCGCCGGAGAGCCAGCCGGATCGGGGCTCTCTAGGAATCGCTCAAGGTCGGCCCGGTACATCCGCCACTGCCGGCCCGCCTTGAACGCTTTGATTCTCCCCTGCGCGATCCATCGGTAGAGCGTCGTCCGCGTCGTGTTGAGGAAGTCCTGCGCTTGCCTGAAGTCCAGCACATCTCCGCCAGCCTCCATGTCCCGGTCCATTGCCCGGCCTCCGTACTATCCATAGATATCTATAAGATACTAATAACCTTTATGGGTATAAACGTCAACCCCTTTCCCACACAGGACAACAGAACGTCCACTGGGAACTCCACCACACGCTCACATGAAGCACCCCAACTCACTCCCACCACCCCCCATGACCGACCACCTCATCGACGCCGATGAGCGACTTCGGCTGCACTGGGCGGTGGTGCCCGGCGGGTTGGTGGTTTTCGGGTTGCTGGCAGTGGCGCAACACGGGCTGAGCACATTGCTCGGAGGCGGGCCGCCGCGTTACCCGACGGCGGCGATAGCGCCGGCGATCTTCATGGTCGGAGGGGCGTATCTCGCGGATCAGTTTCTGCCCGCAACGGGGCTGATCGGGAGGTGGGGAGCGGGGATGGGCTCGGGTGCGCTGCTCTCGTTCGGGGGAGTATCGCTGCTGCCAGCCATCTGCTGCTCGGCCAACGGCAACACCGGCTGGGTTCCGCTCCTGGTGCTGTCGCTCCTGCTGGGCGCGATGGGAACGATCGCGGGTGGGCTGATGGCCGTCGCGGCCCGAGCGGAGCGGGGGCGTCTGCCGCGGATGATGCTCGCGCCGGCGCTGGCGGTCGTGCCGTTCATGGTCTTCACGCCCTGGCTCTACATGCTGACGCAGGGAGGGAACACGCCGCTGACGGCGTGGTTCGTGGCGAACTACCAAGCGCTTTGGGTGGCAACCGGCGCGGGGGTGGTCTGGTCGGCGGCGGTCGGTCTGGTCGCGTCCTTCGGCCTCTGGATGACGGAGCGCCCTCGCTGAATCGAAAGCGGCGAGGCCAATCGGCCTCGCCGCTTTCGCACTGTAGGAGGGGTTTCAACCCCGACCGCCGTTACTCGCCTTGCGCGACCGCCCAGAGGCACCCGCGCTTCAGCATGAGCTGGAATGTCTCGTTCTTGCACGCCTCGGGGTCATGCCCGAGCGCGATATACACGACCGTGCCCTCGCCCCACGTCTTCGTCCACGCCACCGGCATCTTGTCGCCCTGCCAGAGCGCCGACGCGAGGATGTCCACGCGCGGATCGTAATCGGTGATGTACTGCTCGTCCTTCACGCAGAACTCGCTAAGACCCTCGGTGATCGGGTGCTCCGGATCGACCACGCTGACCTGGTAATCGCGATACGCCGGGTGCGTGATGAACCATCCGCCGACCATCGCCCGATACTCCGGGCAACCGCGGAAGCTGTCTCCCGCCGAGTGGATCCCAAGGTACGCCTTCCCGGACGCGACCCAGTTCAGCAGGCCATTCTTCTGCGCGTCGGATATTTCGCCGACCGTGTAGTAGAACACGATCAGGTCGTACTCATCCAAGCCCGGCGCCTCCAGCACCGACAGGTCCTCGTCGACGCGCGTGACGTCCAGCTCCTCCATCCCTCGCAGCACCGGCTCGACAACATCCGCGCAGCCTATCGCATCGTGGATCTCTCCACCGGCAAATAACAGCGTCTTGATCTTAGACACGGTGTATCTTCCTTTCTTCCCTCACCCAGGAAACTCGTAGAGTTGCCAGGGCGAGGGTTCCGTATCTTGCAGGGCTTGCCCTTCACCGTGAGGAACGAGCAGAACCACATCACGAGCACCAAACGCGGCGGCTTTACGTCGCTGTGCGAGTTGACAAGGAGACCCTCGATGGCTGACAAGCTGCGCTGCGGAATCATCGGCACGGGCATGATCGGCAAGACCCATGTCAACCGCTACAACGACATCGCCGAGGCTGAGATCGTCGCGGTCTGCGACCTCAGGGAAGACGAGGCCCAGCGAGTCGCCGCCGCGAATGGCATCCCCGCCGTCTACGTCGACTACAAGGAGATGCTGAAGATCGAGGAGATCGACATCATCGATGTCTGCCTCCCGAACGAACTCCACTGCCCCGTCACCTGCGATGCGCTCAAGGCCGGCAAGCACGTCTACTGCGAGAAGCCCATGGCCAACAGCGCGGCCGAGGCCCGAAAAATGCTCAAGACCGCCGAAGAGACCGGCAATACGCTCATGATCCAGCTCGGCACTCTCTTCGGCAACGATGCCCACGCCGCCAAGCGCGTGATAGACGCCGGAATGCTCGGCAAGATCTACTACGCCAAGTCCAGCTACTACCGTCGCCGCGGCCGGTGCTACGTTGATGGCTACGCGACCCCCGCCTTCGTGCAGAAGGAGGTCGCCGGTGGCGGCGCGCTCGCCGACATGGGCGTCTACCACCTCGGGCTGATGGTCTGGTTGCTTGGAAACCCGGAAGTGAAGACGGTCTCCGCCAGCACCTTCCAGGAAATCCCGATGGACAAGAAGCGCGCCAAGGAGTCCGGCTACAGCGTCGAAGAGTTCGCCACGGGCTTCATCCGCTTCGAGGGCGACATCACCATGTTCTTCGAGGAAGCGTGGGCCACGCACATGGAGGGCGAGGGCACAGGTTTCCGCGTCTTCGGCTCCGAGGGCGGCGTGCGGGTCGATCCCTTCGCCTTCTACACCGACATCGGCGGCATGCAGGCGGACGTCAACTTCAACGTCGGCATGTACGAGGGCCGCGAGGGTCTGATTCAGGGCGATGAGCACAAGGCCATGCGCAACCAGCAGATGAACCTCGTCTGGCACCTGCTTGGCCGCGTGCCGCTGATCGACACCGCGCCGATCGCCTGCAAAGTCGCCGAGATCACCGAAGCCATGTACAAGTCATCCGACGCCGACCGCGAGGTCAGAGTCCCGAAACGGAAGTAGGCAAGAGCCAACCACATGACAACCGTACTTGATAGAGATAAGGAAGCGCTGAAGAATGTCGAGCTGATGATCCTCGAGCAGGACATGCCGAGCGAGAAGCTCGATGATCCGGCGGCGGCGATGCGAGAGGCCGTTTGCTCATCAGGCCTCCCCGCGCGCATCAAGCCGGGCATGAGCGTATGCATCGGCGCCGGCAGCCGCGGCATCGCCAACATGCCGATCATGCTGCGGACAGTCGCCGAGATCGTCCGCGAGCAGGGCGCGGAGCCCTTCTTCATCCCCGCGATGGGCAGTCACGGCGGCGCGACCGCCGGGGGCCAGTTGGAGTTGCTCGGCGACCTCGGTGTCACCGTCGAATCGGTGGGGGCTCCGATTCGGGCGACGATGGACACCGTCCAGCTCGGGGAGACGCCCCAGGGCGTGCCCGTCTTCATGGACAGGTACGCTGCCGCCGCCGATGGCGTCATAGCCGTCAACCGCATCAAGTCTCACACAGACCATCGCGGCGTGACCGAGAGCGGCCCCACCAAGATGCTCGCCATCGGTTTCGGCAAGCAGCAGATGGCCTCGCGGGTTCACCCGTACGGCGCCGATGGGCTGACGAACATCATCCCCGCCGCGGCCGAGATCATGCTCCGCGAGCGCCCCGTGCTCGGCGGTATCGCCATCATCGACAACGCCTACGCCCAGACCGCCGAGATCCACGTGCTCGAACTCGATGGTTGGCGCGAGGCCGAAATCAAGCTCCTCAAACGCTCCAAGGAACTCGCCGGGAGCCTGCCGTTTGATGTCATCGACGTCTGCGTCCTGATGCGCATCGGCAAGGAGATCAGCGGCACCTGTCTCGATGCCAATGTCGTCGCTCGCATCATGATGGATGGCGTCGAGGAGCCGCCCTCGCCCAAGATTCACACCCTCGCCGCGCTCGATCTCACCGATGCCTCCCACGGCAACGCGGTCGGAATCGGGCTCTGCGACGTGACGGTCAAGCGCCTGGCTGACAAGATCGACTTCGACGCGATGTACACAAACGCCATCACGGCAACATTCTTCAACCGCTGCAAGCTGCCGATGGTCCTGCCGACCGACGAGCGCCTGCTTCAAGTCTCTCTCGGCACGCTCGACGACCATCGCCGCGTGGCGCCGAGGCTGTGCATCATCGAGGACACGCTGAAGCTCGACCGCCTGTGGGTCTCGCCCGCGCTGGCCGAGGATGCCAAGGACAATGCCAACGTCCGCGTCGTCTCGGGCCCGCACCCGCTCGCATTTGACGATGAGGGCGCGCTGAGCCTGCCGTAGCGAGGAGCGACGAAAATGGTCGCGTGTAGACTATCGATTGCCCTCGCGGCCCTGTCGGTCGCGACCCTTGCAGCCGCCCAACGCCCGCTGCCTTGGAGGGGACCGGACATGCCCAAGATGACGGGTCTGATCCAGAACCAGGACTGCACCGACTTCTTCGGCCAGCACGACGTCGCCGGCGGCGACGGCGGCGCGATGCTCGACGCCTACATCGACACCCTCGCCGAGGCGGGCGTGACGGTGATGATGGTCAACACCAACGCGCGCAAGACCAACTACAAGAGCGATGTCTGGGAGTCGTTCTGGGACGGCTACGATCCCGAAGGCGCCGACGACCAGCCCATCTTCGCGTCGATTCCCGCCGACCGCAGGGACGGCTATCGGAAGCTGATCCATAGCATGTGGGCGCTGGACGACCAAGGCGTCGATTACCCCGCCCGGGCCGCTGAGCACTGCCGCGCGCGAGGGATCTCGCCGTGGATCACCCTCCGCATGAACGACGTGCATGATAACGACAACCTCGCCCACCCCTTCCACGGCGAGCTGTGGCGAGACGCGAAGTACCATCGAGGCGGGCCGCCGACTTACTATTCTCGCGGCCTCGATTACGCTCACCCGGAGGTCCGAGAGACTTACCGCACCCTCGTCTCGGAGACCCTTTCGCGCTACGATATCGACGGACTCGAACTCGACTTCATGCGCGAGCCATACCTCTTCAAGCCCGGCGCCGAAGAGGAGGGCGCGAAGATCCTCCGCGAGTGGCTGCGTGGCGTCCGCCGCCTCGTTCACGACGCGAGCGTCCGGCGCGGGCACCCAATCTACCTCGGCGTCCGCGTCCCGTCGCGGATCGATGTCGCCCAGAGCTGGGGCCTCGACGCCGTCGGCTGGGCGAAGGACGGTCTGGTCGACCTCGTCGTGCCCACGCCCCGCTGGTCGACACTGGAGTACGACATGCCACTGGCCGAGTGGCGCGAAGCCCTCGACGGCACGGGAGTCACGCTGGCGGGCGGGCTTGAGGTGCTGCACAGGCCGCTGCCGAACGGTCCGCCGGTCCATGTCTCAACCGCGCAAGCCGCGGGCGCGGCCGCCTCGGTACTTGCGGGCGGCGCGGATGTGGTGTACCTCTTCAACTACTTCGCGCGCGACGGCTCCCACCCGGCGTGGTCGCGCGAGGATTACATCCGCACGCTGGACGCCATGTCGTCGCTCGTCGCGCTGAACGCCCTGCCCCGTCGTCACGCCATCACCTGGCGAGACATCACCGGTCGCGACGAGGCGTATGCTCCGCCGTTCCCGGCGGAGGGTGAGACGCTGGAGTTCGCCCTGCCGACCAGCCCGCCGCCACCCGAGGGAGCCTCGGCGTCGGTTGAGATCACCCTCGCGCAACCTCCCTCCGCGGAAGCCCCGGCCGAACTCTCGGTCAACGACCAGCCCTGCGAGTTCGATGGGCAGACGGCCAAAGGTGACGCCGAGACGGTTCTGAGATACACTGTCTCTGTCTCGGCCCTCGGCGCCGACCCGCATGACCGCATCACGATCCGCGCGACCGGCGGCAGCATCCGCGTCGTCGGCGTCGAGATCGCGATCACGCCATAGCCGCTCAAGGAGGACGCAACGCAATGGAGTTCCGAGTGAGGCTGGCGCAGATAACGCCGACGCTGGGCGATGTCGAGGCCAATCTCGAACGGCACCTGGAGATCATCGGCGACGCGGAAAGCGCCGACATCGACCTCGTCGTCTTCCCGGAGATGAGCCTCTGCGGCTACCATGTCCGCGATCTCGCGGCGGAGGTCGCGCTGGTCGATGGTTCGCCTCAACTGGGCGCGCTCGCCGCTGCTACCACCAAGACCTCCGCCGTCGTGGGCTATGTCGCGGAGTCGCTGAGTTACGAGTTGCACGTGGCGGCCGGCTACTTCGACACGGGGAATCTCCTGCACGTGCACCACAAGATCTACCTGCCGACTTACGGCATGTTCGACGAGCAACGCTACTTCGCTAACGGGCACCACGTCCGCGCCTTCGACGCGCGCCTTGCGCCCATGGGGATGCTCATCTGTGAGGACGTCTGGCACCCGTCAAACCCCTACATCCTCGCCCACGACGGCGCGCAGGTGATCGTCGTCATCGCCAACAGCCCCGCCCGAGGCCCGCGTGACGGCAGCTGGGACACCGCGGAGGCGTATGAGGCGATGCTCCGCACGTACGCCGAGCTGTTCGGGTGCTATGTCATCTTCGTGAATCGCGTCGGCTATGAAGAGGGCATTCACTTTTGGGGTGGCTCGCGCGTCATCGCTCCCAGCGGCGCTGAGGCTGCCCGCGCGCCACTGGGCGAGGAAGCTCTCGTCGATGCCACCATCGATCTCGAGCAAGTGCGACTGGCCCGCATCGCCACGCCGCTCCTGGCCGACGAAAACCTGGACCTGACCATTCGAGAGTTGAAGAGGATTCGCGATGAGCGCGCTTGACATCGACTGCCCTCTGGTTGAGCAGACCCTCTGCGGTTTCATCAACGAGGAGATCGGCAAATTCGGCGTGGGCAAGGCCGTCTTCGGCATGTCCGGCGGGATCGACTCCACCGTCTCCGCCTACCTTGCCGCGCGGGCTCTCGGGCCTGAGAACGTGCTGGGCATTATCATGCCATACAAACTCAGCAACCCCGAAAGCCAGGCGCACGCCGAACTGGCCGCCGTCGACCTCGGCATCGAGACGCTGGTTGTCGACATCACCCCAATGATCGATGCCTACTTTGAGGTCTTCCCCGACGCCGACAACTCCCGGCGCGGCAACAAGATGGCTCGCGAGCGCATGACGATCCTCTACGATCACTCCGCTCGCCTGGGTGCCATGGTCCTTGGGACCAGCAATAAGACCGAGATCCTCCTCGGCTACACGACGATCTGGGGCGACATGGCCAGCGCCATCAACCCGATCGGTGACCTCTACAAGACCCAGCTCTGGCAGCTTGCCCGCCATCTCAACGTGCCCGCGCCCATCATCGACAAGAAACCCTCGGCCGACCTCTGGGAGGGCCAGACCGACGAGGGAGAGTTGGGATTCACCTACGAGGATGTCGACAAAGTCTTCTACGAGCTAATCGACCGCCGCCGCAAGGTTGATGAGATCGTCGCCGATGGCTTCGACCGGGCTTTCGTCGAGAAAGCCTATCGCATGGTCCGCGATTCACAATACAAGCGGCGCATGCCTCTCATCGCGAAGCTCTCACACCGCAGCATGGACCGCGACTTTCGTTACTCGCGCGACTGGGGTCGGTAGTCGCGCCGACCAGGACTCAGTCATGCCCTTCTCTCGTGACACGTCCCCCGAAGCTCGCGCCATCCTCATCAAGAGGATGCGTGAGATGACGCCAACCGAGAAGTCGCGCCAGATGTGGGCGCTCACCCATACAGCGCGAGAGCTGTCACTTTCCGGCATCCGGCACCGTTACCCCGACGCAACCGACGATGAGATCCGTTGGCGCTTTACCGCTCTGCTGCATGGTAGGGACACGGCGCGGAAGATGTACGGATGGGACCCGGACGAGACCGGAGGCGATCATGACGGCTGAGCAAGACGCCGCCCTCCGAGTCCTGGAGATACTCGAGGACATGGGTGTCGGCTACGTCGTCGGGGGATCGTACGCCAGCTCTGTGCACGGCGTGCCTCGCTCAACGAACGACTTGGACCTCACGGCGGCGAGGTCTCCGATGTTCAGTGGCGCGACGTGCTCCAAGTGCTCGTAGCGCAGGCCAGCCGGCTCGACATGGGGTACCTTCATCAGGAAGCACAGCGGATGGGTCTGGACGTTCTGCTCATCGCTGCTCTGGACGAGGCCGAGCAGGCGCGCCAGACCGAATGGCCGGAGCCGTCTTCGCCCTCATGCCCGACCCGAGGATGTGGTAAGACTTCCGTACAGGTCACCACACCGTTACGAGGGCGCGTGGGCGCATGAAACTCCGTCGCTTGCTGATCGCCGCGTACGTCATTGCCGGCGCCTTCGGGCTCGCGGCGACCGTATTCTGGCTGCGTCCGGGGCACGCGGCGCCCGATACCGTCCGATTGGCGCCCTTGGGCCTCGGTTTCGCGCTCGTGGCCGCCCTCACCACCGCGAACCTCCTCGTGCGCTGGCTGCGCTGGCACCTCCTGACGCGGTGTCTGGGGCTGTCCGTGCCCACGCGGTTGAGCGTCCGTCTCTACGCGGTCACGCTACCCACGCTGGCCACTCCGTTCTCCGCAGGCGAACTCATACGCGTCGCCCTATTGGCCCGGCACCATCCTGGTCGGCGGGTTGGCCGCGCGGCCACGGCCGTCTGGATGCTTGAGCGGCTGTCCGACGTGATCGCCTTGGGCTTCTTCGTGCTAGTCGCGGTTCAGGCGTGGTCGCTGGTTGCCGCAGGCCTGCTGATGCTGGGAGCCCTGGGCTACCTGCTCCGGAATCGTCACGCGCTTCTCGAGCCCGCGTCGCTTGTTGGCATCGCCACGAGTACGGTCTTCGCATGGTCGCTGCCCATCGCTGGGCTCTGGGCGATGTTTGCCTTGCTCGGGGAGCCTATCACGGCCGCCGCCGCCGCGTATGGCTTCTCGAAGGGGACGCTCTGCGGCGGGTTGACGGGAGTGCCGATGGGTGCCGGCGTTGCCGGCTCGGCGATGATCGTCCACCTCCGAGCCGCTGGAGCCGCGGCGAGCCTGACCCCGATCGCCATCGCCGCATTTCGCGCCGCCACGGCGTGGTACGCCGTTGCGTTGGGGGCCCTGGTGCTCGTGCTGTGGCGCCGCGAGATCAGCGCCGGAGCCCCGGTTGGGTCGCGCCACTTCGACGAACTCGCACCAGCGTATTCGGAGGAAATCCCCGAGCATGTCCGCGCGCGACTGCTCGAGCGCAAGACAAGCGCCATGCGTGACGGCTTGGGCGATCTCCCCCCTCAATCCACGCACGGTCTAGACATCGGCTGCGGCCAGGGATGGTACGCGGAGGCAATGGGCTCTGAGGGCTATGATATGCTCGCCTGCGATGCCTCGTCCGGCCAGATTGGCGCCGCGCGAGCCGCTGATGGTGTCGACGCCGTCGTCGGCGACGCCACGGCATTGCCCTTTGATGCCGGCCGCTTCGACTTCGCCTACAGCATCAACATGATCCACCACATCGGTGATGCGGGCGCCCAGGAAGAAGCCCTCCGCGAGGCAATTCGCGTTCTGAAGCCGGGCGGCCGTTTCTTCCTGCACGAAATCAACACGGAGAACCCGCTCTTCCGCTTCTATATGGGTTACGTCTTCCCGCTCGTCCGCCGGATCGACGAGGGCACCGAGCGGTGGGTCCGCCCATCTCGCCTGCCTGAGGTGGACGGCGCCACGTGGTCGACGCAGGTCCGCTACATGACCTTCATCCCAGACTTCGTACCCGCATCACTCATGCCGCTTGCCGCCAGGCTCGAATCTTGGCTTGAGCGTTCGTCGCTGCGCCAGTGGAGCGCGCACTACATCGCCTGCCTCACGAAGGAGGCGGGTTAGCGTGCTGAGACGGCTCATACTCGTGCTCGCCTGGGCCCTTGCGATCGCCTGGGCCGTCACCTCCCTGTGGCACCCGTTTGGCCGCGACCAGGGCATCTTCGCCTGGGTGGGCGACACCATCTGCGACGGCGGCATGCCCTATCGCGATGCGTGGGAAGTCAAGGGCCCGCTCGCCGTCTACCCCTACGCGCTGACCCAAGCTGTCTTCGGCCGACAGATGTGGGCTATCCGCGTCCTCGACCTCATCCTCCTCGCCCTGGCTGCCGGGTCGCTCTACCTAATCGCGCGTCGCTTGTCGGGCGCCTTCGGAGGGCATGTGGCGGCGATTCTGCTGGTCATCTGGTACGGCACTCATGATTACTGGAACACCGCCCAGCCTGATGGCGCGGCGGCAATGCTTATGGTGCCGGCGATCGCGGCTCTGCTGTTGGGGTCCGAGCGCAGGTCGACGATCTGTCTCGGCGTGTCGGGTATCCTGGTGGCCGCGTGCGTCCTGCTCAAGCCGATCTATGGCGCGTTCCTCGCGCTCCCCATTGGATGGATCGTCCTGACAGCCCGCGGCGCGCGTCGATCCTCCGGATTGCTCGCATGCGCGTCTGGCTTTGTTGGCACCATCGGGCTCGTGGCGGCATGGTTTGCCTATCGAGGCGCGCTGGGCGACCTCATCGAGGTCCAGTTCTCATTCAACCGGATCGTCCACCTCGCTGCCCACAAGCGCACCTTCGCCATGGCTCTTGGCGAGACGCTGGTCCATGGCAAGACCTACTACGCCGCCGTCGCCGCGCCGCTCGCGGTCATCGGGCTTGGGTCCCTGGCGCGCAAGGACAGCCCGGCGCTCGCGCTGATCGCCGGCTGGGCTGCGATAGCCCTCGCGTGCGTGTTCATCCAGGATAAGTTCTACGATTACCACTGGCTCATCATTCTCCCCCCACTCGCGCTGGTGGCGGCCCTTGGGGTCGCCGCTGCCGAGGGCCTGATCGAGCGCCCCTCCCAGTCGGATCCGCCCCGCTCACCCGTCGTGTCGCCATGCATCCTGGCCGTCGTGTTGGTCTTCACGGCTGGGCGCTTGGTGGGCACGGTGGAGCCCTTCGCGCGCGCGATCAAGACCGGCTCCTTTGCCAACTACTACGAGGGATTCGGCGGAGTGGGGGACTTCTCGTACGCCGCCGACCGCCAGGTCGCCGACTATCTGGGACGCCATTCCGCTGAGAATGACGCCGTCCTGGTGTGGGGTTTCGAGCCGATCATCAACTACCTCAGCGCTCGCCGAGTGCCGACCCGGTTCGGGTACAATTACCCCCTGACGCGCGGCGCGCAGAACCCATTCAACGAATCATACCGTCGCGAGTTCATGGAGGAACTGGCCGCATCGCCGCCGCTGTACATTGTCGTCGCCGACCAAGACGCCAACAACCTCATGCCGAAGACATCGAAGGAGTTTCTGCACGAGTTCCCCGAGTTGGAGTCCTACATCCACGACCACTATCAGCTCGAAGTGACGATCGAGGACTTCGACCTCCACCGCCGATCCCCGTAAGAGAGGTCTCCGCCCGCGACGTTGGAATACGTGCAGGTGGGCGGGAACGCCGGCCCCAAATCCGGGGCCTTCACAGTGTGAACCGCGTACCGGCACCCGCCGTGAGTTGGCTGGCTGCACCAGCACGCTCCGCATGGGCCGACTGCCGCGACAGACGAGAAAGGGCTCTCCCCGCGCATCGAGGAGAGCCCTTGCACCTGTTGTCTGGAGCGACCGGCTCAAGAGTTCCTGCCAGCACCCGTCAGCTACGGTCCGGCGTACTTATTGCTGGTGAGCGTGTCGAACTCCCAGTACTGCACCTTATTTCGGAACTTGACGTGCCCGTCGACGAAGACAAAGTTGTTGCCCCCGTTGTGAATGGCATAGGCCGGATTGCCAGCGTGGAAGTTGGTGACCCAGGGAATGCCCCACGTTCTGGGGCAGACGCCGTCCGTGGCCATAATCTTCTCGGCCGGCATCTGGATCTTCGAGTCCATACACTGGTTGTGGTAGCAGAGCCCGGGTGTCGAACTGGTCGCCCCGACCGGGCCATACCACTCGGTGAAGGCATTCCAGGCGTAGCTCACATTCCCCGGGTCTGACCGGTACCGGAATGAGCCCTCCGGCGGGTGGGTAGTAGGGCCGCAGCCGCCGGCGGCGGCGTACCAGCCGCTCATCGACGGGCAAATGAAGAGCTGAGCGTTCTTGACGTAGGGCATGCACTTATCGACCCACAGCGCGGCCTGCGTGTTCACGTAGTAAGGGGGATACGTGCCGTCGTAGTCAGTAGCGTACATCACAGCCGCCGTGCCAATCTGCTTGAGATTGGACTGGCAGCTGGCCTGTCGGGCCTTCTCACGGGCCCTAGCGAAGACGGGAAAGAGAATTGCGGCCAAGATGGCGATGATCGCGATCACGACCAGCAACTCGATCAGTGTAAAACCTGTGCGTTTCAACACACCACCTCCTGCTTTGGATTGGACAGCGAACGGGAACATGAAAAACCAATCAACTCACCTATTCTCGGTGCGAACGCTGAGCACCTCCCCGTTGCCCAGAATCGCTGCCTCATCCCCTCCTCAAACGCGTCCTCATCGACCATGGCAGCATGCATCTGACCTACCCCCGTTAGCGGACCACCTAAGTGCCGGACGGCCCGTCGTTGGGGGGCCTGCTAGTAGCCGCCCGCGCGTGCGTCGCCCACGCCGGGCTGCTGCTCCTGCTGCATCTTCTCAATGGCGGGGTCGTCCATCTGCTTCTCCTTCACATCGAGTCCGGCGTCGTTTGTTTCGGGGCTTCCGCCGCCGCCCTTCGACTTGAAGATGAAGTAGCCCAAGGCGGCTATCACGATCACGACCACCAGAAGAATGACCACTGCGGTCACCGGTGACAGTTTCTGCTTCATGCGAATCCCTCCCCCTGCAGTTGGCTGTGGTGCCCGCCCTGTCCGCGCCGAAACGACAGCGCGGCCAGAGGGCACCACGGAGCATTGACCAGTCGAGTCTCCGACACCTCCTGGGCTCTGCAATGCAGCTGGCCTGGATGACGCAGCCCCTGCCCGTGTTGCCTTGCGCGGGCCGTGACAGCAGACGGGCCCACTTCGCGCGGGAGGTAGCAATATCCGGGATTGCCCATATGGAACTGGGCGCCCCGGCGTTGGCTGAGCAGTCAGC
>CAZKUN010000008.1:0-37257 GCA_964555935.1 uncultured Armatimonadia bacterium
TCTCACGGGCCCGCAGGCACTAGCGGGATCGGCAGGGCGCCGACCTCCGCGCCGCTGGGGTCCGCCATTCTGGTCAGGAACTGCCCACCGTAGGTTCTACGCACAAGGACCACGCTCTTGCCGTTGGGAGCGTGGCTGATTCCGGCGCTGGTCACGACCGATCCATCCTGCAGAAAGATCAGTTCATCGGTGTAGTTACCCAGGTCCTCATCGAACGTAGACCCAACGCAATCACCGTAGACATCGCGTCGCATGTCGTCCACATAGCCAAGTGTCAGCTTGACCATATCAGGCGATGCCGACACGGACCGCAGCGCGTGGCCATAGACAGACTCGCCACTCTCATCCATCTCGGTCAGCCAGACCGGGCCGGACTCATCCAGGTCGAGCGCCCGCAACTCGTCGCTCGGGGGCGCCCACATCTCGCCCTCAGGACCCACATGAGCCCCCGTCGGCGTGTTCGGCCGGATCACCCAGAGGTAGCGTGTCTTCTCGTCGACGAGGAACCGGTCATCCGTGTCGGCCATTCCCCGCCCGGGCGCCCACAGATCGACGTACGTCCTGCCCGGCCCAATGCCATCCCACTCGATCCACTGCCATCCGAGCGACCACAGAAGCAGCTCCGGCGCCACCCACCGAGGTGCATCGCGCTCAAGGGCGATGAAGCGCTTGCGATCCTCGGCGACGAGCGCGATCAACGCCCCCGAGTCAGAGACGACGGGGGGGGGAACTCTCCATGCGCAACGAAGTCTTCGGGCAGGGGTAGATCCGTCAACTCCGAGGACCTGTCGTCCCAGGCCACCAGCCGTTGCTCGCCGCCTGCCCCGTGCACCAGGGCCGTCACCAGGTCGCCCGAGGGCGAGGCCGCAACCCGGCTCGTTCGAGCGCCAGCGAAGACGGAGGACTCCTGGCGCGCATCCTCGCCCGTATCGGCGTCCAGGTACGCAAAGACGATTCCGCCTGCCTTGTGGCGGGTGACCCACAGAGATCGCTTGCCCTCTCGATCCCACGCCGCCCCGGGACTTGCCGTCGTGGTGAGAGATCCCAAGGGTTCCGTGTCAAGCGCGGCCGGGACAACGAACAGCTCCCACCGACCGTCGTCAGCCGTCGTCTGGGTCACCGCAACCGACCTGGAATCCGGAGAGAAACACAGGTGCGAGACATGCCTGGTTGCGGGCGTTAGAGGGTATTGCCTCGATCCCGACGATGTCGCTGCGGCCTGCGGGCCCGGCGTCGGCATCCGGGACCTGCACGCCAACACGCCGACAGCAATGACCAACAGCGCCGCGCTCCCCGCGCACCTCCGCATTGCACTCACCCCGGCCTCCGTTACGTCGTCTGGCCCGCCTGAATCTCCCTCTCGGCGTCCAAGTCCACCTCTTCGCCCTCGATGAAGATCCGCTCCACGCTCGTTTGCACCTCGAAGGGATCGCCGTCCATCACCACGATGTCCGCGTCCCTCCCGCGCGCGAGACTCCCCACGCGTTTCCCGACTCCGCAGATCTCGGCCGCGTTGGCGGTGACTGATTTCAGGCCCTCGTCCCACGGCAGCCCCGCCTTGACCGCCATGCCAACGCACAGGGGCAACATGTGGATCGAGATCACCGGCGCGTCGGTGATGATGGCGATCTTCACGCCGGCCTCAACGAGTTTCGCGGGTGTCTCGATGGTGCGCTTGCGCAGTTCCACCTTGCTCCGCCCCCACGCCAGCGGCCCGACGGCGGCGGGGATCTTCCGCTCGGCGAGGTAGTCGGCGATCAGATGCCCCTCCGTGCAGTGGTCGGCGACCAGGTCAAGCCCAAACTCGTCGGCGATCCGCGTGAAGGTGACGATGTCATGGGCGCTGTGAGCGTGGCCTCGCAACCGGACTTTGCGATCCAGCGCGAGCATCAGAGCTTCGTTCTTCAGGTCACGCTCCGGGGCATCGCCCTTCTTCGCTTTCTTCAGCTTCGCCGCGTAGTTCCGCGCCCCGACGAACGCCTCGCGCATGACCGCCGCGTTCCCAAGCCGCGTCGCCGGCATCCGCCCTTTGCCCGCGTAGACATTCTTGGGGTTCTCACCGAGCGCGGCCTTCATCCCCGCCGTTGGCCGCAGCGCGCGCTCGTCGACCACCCGGCTGCCGTGCGTCCGGACCACCATGCCCTGTCCGCCGATGAGATTCGCGCTGCCGGGGACGCTGAAGACGGTCGTGATCCCCGCCAGCAAGGCGTCTCGCAGATCGCCACTTGCCGAATCGAACGCGTCGATCGCGCGAACGTGGGGGGTGATCGGATCGACCGCCTCGTTGCCGTCGCGCCCTGCCGGCCCGGTCCCATCGCCGAACAGCCCGCAGTGCGTGTGCGCGTCGATCAGCCCGGGGATGACCGTCTTCCCGGTGCAGTCGATCGTCTCGCCGTCGAAGCTCTTGGCGATCTTGCCAACGCTCTGAATCTTGCCGCCATCATTGATGACGACTTGTCCGCCGTCGATGCTGCCCTTGCTCGTGGCGGTATGCACCACGCTTGCGATGATTCGTTTCATGTCAATCTCCTGTGATCGCTCCGTCTACGCGCCGTCCACCATCTCCCGCCACAGCGCGGCGTAGAGCCCGATGACGCGATTCGGGTCGTCGCTCCCCGAGCACTCGAGTGACATGTAGCCACCGTAACCGTCGCGCTTGAGCATCCCGATCAGCGCCTTGTAAGGGTAGGGGCTCTCCAGGTCGTGCATGTGAACGTGGCGGATGTAGTCCCTCACGGGATCGTAGAAACACGAGATCGGGCCGAAGTTCATCTCACGCGGATCGCAGTTGTGCACGATGCCAACCCGCGGGTGGTCGGCGATCTCGACCGACTCAAGCGCATACTCCCAGTAGTAGAAGTCGCCATGCATCTCGAGGCAGACGTCGACGCCTCGCGTCGCCGCGTGCTCGCCGATCTCGCTCAGCGCCTGACCAACGTTGTCGATCACCTCGTCCTCATCCGCGTCCTTGGGGAAGGCGTTGCCGAACACGCGGATCATCGGGGCGCCGACGTCGGCCGCGAGGTCGCAATATTCCTTCGCCCGGTCGATCTCCGCCTGGCGCGGTCCCTTGTCCAGGTCCTCGAATCGACAACCCGTGGCGAGGCACGACAGCGGCACGCGCTCGTCCTCGAGCCTCCCCCGCACGTCGTCGCGCTGCGGCTGCGTGAGGCTGAGTTCAACCCCGTGCTTGTGATCGGCCTCGGCGCGCAACTCGAGGCCGTCGATGCCCGACGCGTGGACCACGTCGATCAGTTCATCCAGCGTCATGTCTTTGCCGAGCAAGTATGTCAGCAGACTGAGTTTCATCGTCGGCCTCCCTTGAGATGTTTGCCAAGCCAGTCGATGATCCGGCCGTACAGATCGCGCTGATGGGCCGGCTCGAGGATGCCATGCCCCTCGCGTGGATAGAGCACGAACTCCGTCTCGATCCCGAAGTGCTTCATCCCCCAGAACATCTCGTAGCTCTGCGGGATCGGCACGCGCACGTCCTGCTCCCCATGTAGGAACAGCGTCGGCGTCTTCACCTGCTTGATGAACGTCATCGCCGAGTGCTGGGCGTAGCGCTCGGGCTCCTCATACGGCGACGCGCCGAAGTAGAGTTGGAGGAAGCTCTGGATGTCCGTCTGAGAGTTGAAGCTGAACAGATTCGACAGCCCGCACTGACAGACCGCCGCCTTGAACCGGTCTGTTTGGCTGACCGTCCAAGCCGCCATGTACCCGCCGTAGCTCCCGCCGTAGATTGCCAGCCGCTCGGGATCGGCGATGCCCTCGTCGATCAGCATGTCAACTCCCGCGAGCAAGTCCCGCAAGTCCCCTCCGCCCCAGTCGCCGTAGTTCGCGCGGACGAAGTCATGCCCATACCCGCTGGATCCACGGGGGTTCGGCATTATCACCACATACCCCGCGTTGGCGAGCAGTTGGCGCGGAAGCAGGCCGAAGTTCTCGCTGAACCGCCCCGCCGGGCCGCCATGCACGACGAGGACCGTCGGGTACGGCTTGCCCGTGCGGTAACTCGGTGGCAGCGTGACGATCCCCTCGATCTCGAAGCCGTCCGTCGACTTCCAGGTCCGTAGCTCGCTCTTCCCAAGCCTCAGATGGCCAAGCTTCGCGTTCACCCGCGTCAGCTTCTTCGGCTTCACCTCGGGGCCGACGCGCCACAGCTCCGGCGGCTGGTCGAAGCCCTGAAGCGTGGCGTACACGCTGCCGTCACCCGCGACGGAGGCCAGCTCCATCAGCGGCGCCGGCAGATCGCACAGCGGCTCCATCTCGCCCGGCGTGGCTGGATTGACTGTCACGATCCTCGAGCCCATTCCTTCGGCCAACCCGCAGATCACCCGCGATCCGTCGGGCGTCCATTCGGTCAGAATGACCGTCGCCTCGATGCCGCGCGTGAGGCACAGAGCTGCGCCGCTCGCAATGTCGACGACCCACGCATCGCCGTGGGGCGCGTCCGTGTCATTCGCGGTCAGCGCGACGGTCTGCCCGTCGGGCGAGACGCGCGGTCCGCCAAGGAAGCGCAGGCCCGCGTCGATTGGCTTGATCTTAGCGGTCCCGCGGTCGAGCAGTCCGAGTTGAGGCTGGAAGAACTGGGCGTCGAGGCGTGGCTCTTGCGTGTACGCAACCACAGCCGACTTCCCGTCGGGCAACCAATCGCACTCCCAGACGCTCAGATCATCGGGCGAGCAAGCCTTCGGCTTGCCCGAATTCACCGGCGCGACCCAGACGCGTTTGTGCTTGTCGTCGGTCAGGACCTCGCGCGCGTCATCGCCCTTTTCCTTGCGCGCCTTGGTGGACTTGTCATCGGGGGTCGCGGCGAGGAAGCTGAGGTGCTTCCCGTCGGGGAGTGCCTGGATTGCCTCGGGGCCGCCATCGAACTCGACGAGCGGAGAGGCTTCGCCTCCGTCCACCGCGATCGAGTGGATCTGGGGCGGCTTGTCATCGCCAGGTTTGCGGGTGAAGAGGACGGTCTTCCCGTCGGGGGTGAGGCACGCCTGTCCGTCATCGGGGCCCTGCGTGAGCCGGCGGACCTTGCCATTAGCCGAGACGAGGTAGATGCTCTGAGCGCGCGTCTTCGCGCCCGGCTTGACCGCGCTCTTCACGAAGACCGCGCTCTGGCCGTCTCGGGCCGCATCCAGTCCCGCGAACGCGACGGCGGCGACCGCCGCATCAACCGTCACCGGCTTGAGTTTCTGTCGCTTCGGCATCCTCGCTGCCTCCCTTGATGCGTCAGGGGGCTAATGCGAGGCGCCGTCCAATGATTCCTCCGTCGCTACCGCGCCGCGATGGCGCCCGCCTCGTCCAGCACGCTGAGTTCCTTGATCGCCTCATCCAGAGACTTCAGCTCCGCGTTCAGGGCGTCCATCGCCTTGCGGTCGACCTTGCCGTCGGCGAGGCGGCTGTCCTGATCCGCCATCTGCAGCACGACCGCGTCCAGCGCGGACTCGATCTTCTGCAGCCTCAGCACGTACCGCGCCTCGTTCGCGTCCGTGTCCGCGAGCAGGCCTTGCACGTTTTGCTTCGCATCGAGCGTCGCCTGAAGCTCTGTCTTCAGTTCTTCACGGTCCGTCTGCTCCATTCGCCGCTCGACGTCGGCGATCTCCGAGGCGAGCCGGTCGCGGTTGACCTGCGCCGAGGACGCTCGGAACGTCTGAATGTGCCCCGCAAGCTCATGCGCGCCCGTCTTCAGCCGCTTGATCTGCGAGCCCAGCTCTCCGGCGTCCCACCGCTCGTCATCAATCGCGCGCAAAGCCGTCGCCTGCTTCGTGTCGATCTGCTTCAGGATGCGCTCGACATCGCCCATGGGTGCGCGACGGCGCGACCCCGCCACGAGGGACGCGATGGTGAGCGCGCAGAAGCAGAACACCACGACCGCGATCACGATGGCCGTGAGCCCGCCGCCCGAGGATCGCTCCTGATAGAGTCGCAGAACCACTTCGCCGCTCAGTGACTCTCGTGCCTCGGTGGGAGTGACGATGTATCGCTCCACAAGCGTGTCAACGTCGATGTACGCCCCAACCAACTCGGGTGGCGGCGCGGTCGAGCGAGGCCAATGGAACTGAGTGATAACGCCGCTTGCGCCGATCTGAGTGCCGGGCGCTACCAACTGCACGAGCCCGCGTTTCAGGTCGTGGGCTTGGGCAGGCGTGTATTGCTTGCCATCAAGAGAGCACGTGATCACGCCCTCCAACTCGACCATGTAGTCCTCGGCAACGCCCCGGTCGGGAACTGGGATGGTCACCTCGCGCCCATCGAGCGGGACGGCGGTCTCGCCGACGACCTTCAAGCCGGCAGCGTGGGCGCAGCCGCACGCCACGACAGCCAACAAGGCCAACGCCACACAGATCCTCATCATCCCATCACCTCGTCCGTTGGTAGGCCGAGTATGTCAGCGACTTCGCGAGATAGACTCCCAGCTCCCGGTCGCCGGAGTATTGGGAGTTCATGCTGCCGATGACAGAGACATACTTCGCGAGCAGCGCGCCGTCCTTGTCGAGGTCGGGGTCCTTCCAGCCCTCCGACGCCACGCCCAGGACGACCATCTGCTCGTCGACGACCTTCGCCGCCTTGCCGTAGTCGCCCACGTCGATGAACATTGCGGCTTTCTGCAGCGCCTCGCCCGTCTGGAAACCAAGCACATTCTTCTTCACCGCCTGGCTCGTCGACGCGAGCATCACGTCCTCGCTCGCCGCCGGCTGAACCGTTGCGGTGATCGTCACGTCCTGGTTCTTGGCGAAGACGAGGTCCTTGTACTTGAGATGCACGTCGGCGATCTTGCGTTCCTTGCTGCCCTTGGGCACCTCGATCTCAAGCATCACCACATGGCTGTCGTCCATGTAGAACTGCGGGATCACGATCTTGATCCCTGGCTCATCCTCAATGTCCTGACGGTCGGCCGTAATCCCAAGCTCGCGACGGATGCGCTCATCCTGCACGCGCTCCGTGTGCTTGACCGTCTCGACCTCCTCATCCGTCAGTTCCGCCGAGCCCAGCACCCTCACCAACTCAACGTCATCCGCCAGCTCGATTCGCAGCCGCAGCGCCTTGGCGACCACGTGGGTCAGGTCCTCAAGCTCCTCCTTGAAGATCTCCTGGATCGCCGCCGCGTCGCGGACGAAGTGGTAGTTGCCCTTCCCCTGCCGCGCGACGGTCATCATGAGGTCGGCGTCATAATCGAGCCCCATGCCCACTGTCGTCGTCTGGACACCATCATCAAACGCATCGGCCGTCAGGCGCGCGAATGACCCGAGGTCTTCGATGCCGGCAGTGACCTCACCGTCGGAGATCAAGATCACCTCATTGATCGCCTTCGGGTCGAGGTTCTTCGCGACCTCAGCGTAGCCCGCCTCAAGCGCCGCGTGGATGTTCGTCGAGCCACCAGGGCCCAGCCGTTCGATGCGGGACCGCAGCTCGTTCTTGTCGGAGACCTTGGCGGCCGAGACGGTGACTGTGGGCGCGTCGTCGTAGGACACGATCGACAGGATGTCCGTCTTCTCCAGGCGCCCGACAACCTCGATCGCCGCCCCGCGGGCGTGCTGCATCTTGTCTTCGTCGCTCATCGAACCGCTGCAGTCGATCACCAGGCAGATATTCAACTGCGGACGCTTGGGCGCTTCGCGGTCGATGGCCTGGATACCCACCTGCAGGTACGTCCTGCCGCCGGCCTTGATCATCTTCGCGCGCTCCGTGGCGGCTTCGACGGTAAGGGCGGCTTTCGTGGGTATCGCGAACGGTTGGGAGTATTGGCCCGCGAAGGTGTCGAGCTTGATCAACTCCTCGCCGACCATCACGCCGTCCTCGACCAGCTTCGCCAACCGGTCCCGCTGCCCGCTGCCGCCCTGGTACGTGTTGGCGACGTAGGCGTCCTTGTCCATGTTGGGCGTTCGCGGCGCGAGCTGTGCCTGATACTCGTCGTCGGGCTCCCCCTCAGGGGAGAGCGAACCATAGGTATGCAACGTCGAGCCGGCCACCGCACCCGGCTCAGCGTCCGCGCTCGGCGACGTGCTCTCGCCCTGTTTCATGCGGCGCGGCAGCGGGGCGTTGGGCTGTCCGCCCTCATAATCCATCTCCCCCATTGCCATGGGGGCCTCGTCCGACCCCGGGTACTCGTGCTTTGATGTGCAGCCCGCGATAAGAAGCGGCCCAAGCGTCAACACCAGGACACTCACAACGAGGGCACTATGCTGGAATCTCTTCTTCATGGCTGATCGCTCCGGTTCGCTCTCTGAATCCCCTCTACTAACACCCTTGACGCACGCGTGGGCCGCCGCGCCTCGCCGCCACCCCCGGGAAGCAGTGCCAAGGCGCGTCGGTCACCTCAAGTCGGAGCCGCGGTCGGCCCACACTTCTCTGTCGGATCTGCGAGCCCAAATCTTACAACGCGTGCCGAGAACCTACTCATCCTTCGTCCCCGTCGCCTGATTCACCATCACCCGCTGCCGCGCCGCGTCCGACACTGCTTCGCCCGCCAGCACGTCGGCCTCGGTGAAGGTGGCCATCAGGATCTGCTTGGCTCGCGTCCGCTCGAAATCGTAGATCAGATAGATCGTCCCATCCGCCGCCTGCGTCGCGTCGGGATACGAGACATGACGCCGCGCATCGACGATATACCCGCCCTGCCACGTGCCGCCGTCATCGTCAGACAGATATGCCGTCAGATGAGATCGGGTCTTGCCGTCCGGCGGATTGTGCTTGACTAGTAGTAGCTTGCCGGAGGCCAGACGTTTGATGAAAAAACGCGACGCGCGGATATGCCCCACGCTGGAGACCTGGCTCTCGCTCCACGTCCTCCCTCCGTCGGCGGACGTGCTCTCGCCGATGCCATACGTCGTCCTGGCGAGCAACCACAGGCTCCCATCATTCCGCTCCACCACCATGTGCTCGTCGCAGGCCCGGCCCTCCACATCGCACCCGCCCAGCAGCTCCCACGTCTCCCCTTCATCCGTGGAGCAGACCACGTTCGAGCCGCTCTCGTCCGGAGTCTTGCGATAGTTCGCCGGATCGCAGTTGATGGGGTCCAGCGACCACACCGCGGCCGGCAGGAGCCACGTGCCCGTGCTCAGCGCGATGGGCTTGTTCATCATGACTCCATTGCACAGGCGCCTCGGGGCGGACCACTCCGGGTCAGCCGAATCGGGGTCGTCGGTGGTGATCGCCCAGACCCCCGCTCGCCCGTCCCACAGCGTCCAGCCCTGAGCCCAGAACAGCCACAGTCGGCCGCCTGGGTCCATCCACAGGCATGGGGCAAACGCCCGCACCTCGCCGGGGCAGTCGGATGATGAGCTGCACGTCCGACCACGTCTCGCCATCGTCCGCGCTCGTGTTGAGCATCACGTAATTCCACGGCCCCTCCGTCGGCCCGCCGCCATACCACGTCGCCCAGAGCCTCCCACCGGGCGCGCGCTCGATTCCAGGGATTCCCTGGAATATCCGGACCTCGGCGGCATGCTCCGGACCCGGTTTGGCGATGATCGGCGGCTGCAGAGCGGCGTCCACGGCTTGGGCATCTGCTGACATGGCTCCCCTAGCGCGACAGCGGCGACAACAATGAGATTCATGCGCAACTCCTGAGTCCGGCAACGCTCGCTAGCCAGTTCGGGAGCGCGGGGGTTGGGGCCTGCCCGCGTTCTGATGCAGGAGTCTGCGCCACGGTCACGAATCTGCCCGGCGCGGCCAGTCCGATCTCACGCCGCGCGGAGATTCCTATGCGCGCTTTCACCACGTGCCTGCTGGCGACAGCCATTGCTGTCGCCCACCCGCAAGGAGATGTTGGTATGAACGACCATGTGCCCGAGAACCTGTACACGGGCGAGCTGATCTCATATCCAGGGCCGTGGAGTTTCGAGATCGGGCGCTCGAGCCTGATCCTCGTGAGGGACTCCGAACTCGAGACCCTCGCCAACGATCCCGACGCGGTGCTTGACCTCAGCCTCACCTTCGACAAGCGCGAGGAGAGCCTCCGCCAGGTCTGCGAACGCGCCCAGGCGGCCGGTCAGCGCACGTTGGTCCTCTCCTTCGACCACTTCTTCAAACAGTACCGTCCCGGGCAGGATGAGCCGCGCCGGCTGATGCCTGATATGGACGAATACATCGGTCACATCGCCAACATCAGCCAGTTCGCGCAAGGGTACGGGCTGGGGCTGGAGCTCAGCCTGCTCAGCCCGCTCGAGATCGGCAAGGCCTACGCCAATGCCACGGGCGAGAGCGGCGTCTGGATGCACTACCGCAAGGGCCTGCGCGATCCCGCCACGGGCGCGTTCAGCGTACAGCTCTGGCGGCAGAAGCAGTGGGTCAACAACAAAGGCCCGATCGCCATCGCCGACGCGGGCGTGCGGGTCTTCGCGTTCCGCGAGCAGCGTGTCGGCAACACGCCTTACCGGATCGTGGATCCGTCGTGGATCGTTGAGATCACCGCCGGCATCGAGGTCGAGGAATATGAGAACACCAACGCCGACCGAGGCGACTACAAAGCGACGCGCATCCGGGTCTCCGGCGCAGGCGGACCAGAAGGACTCGACCGCGTGATCGTCGTCCAGCAATACTCGACGCCCGAGATGGACTACTTCAGCGAGAAAGCTCTCCCCTATCTCACGGAACTCGTCGACAGGTACGCCGACGCCGGCGTGAAGCTCAACGCGCTCTACGCCGACGAGATGCACATCCAGCAGGACTGGGGTTACTTCAACCACCATGACAACGGCGAGTTCGCGATGCGCTACGTGAGCCCCGGCCTCGCCGATCAATTCGCCGAGGCGTATGGCGACGAGTTCCGCGACTTCGCGAAGTACATGCTCTACTTCGCCTATGGCCAGGAAGGCCACGCGAACGATCTGAGCGCAAAGCGAGGCATCCAGCATGTCTTCGGCGCGTCGCCCGAGGACATTCGCCGCACGGCGCTCTTCCGGTCGCGCTACTACAAGCTGTTGCAGGACGGCGTGGTCGATCTCTTCGTCGCCGCGAGGCGCCACGCCGAGAAACGGATGGGCCACCTTCTCGACGCCCGTGCCCACGCCACATGGGCCGAAAGCCCGACGATCGACCAGTGGGACGTGGGCAACGATCACAGCCCGCGGAACCGGTACGAGTACACCTCAAACTTCGTGTGGTCAAACACCGTCCACCAGGCCGCGGCGGCATGTCACGACTATTTCAGGTGGGGTGACTTCCTCACCGGAGGCGGCAACGACCACGCCGAGGGCGGCTGGATCGATCGCGATTACATGGCGCTCGCGCTGGCCTGTTCCACGGGCACCATCAACGACATCCCCTTCAGTTACGCGGCGGCGTGGGGCATGCCGAGGGCGATCGGGCACCGGCGCCACGCGCTCGCGATTACCTACGGAACGGCCACAGGCTTCTACGCCGCCGTGCAGGAGATGCAGCACCGCGATGTCGACGTGCTCATGCTCTACCCGCTCGACCTCGTCGCGGTTGAGGAGCGCTTCGGCTCGTGGATGAACCAATACGGCTACGCGAACCAGATCACCCAGGCGAAACTCGTCGAGCTGGGCACGGTTCGGGATGGTGCCATCGAACTCGCGGGTAGACGCTTCGCGACGCTCGTCGCGACCTTTGAGCCCTTCCCGAGCGAGGCGCTCCTGGCGATGATGAAGGACCTCGCCGAGAGTGGCGGGCGGGCCGTCTGGTCCGGACCGCCGCCCGTCCTCACCGCCGACGGCCGCGATGCCCTGACGCCGTGGATGGAGCTGTTTGGCGTTGCCTACGAGCCGGGACAGGATGAGGGGCTTCTGGCACCCGGGCGAATCGTCGCCTTCGAAGGCACGCTGGCCGACGTCGCGCCCCAGACCATCCTCACCGACTTCCTCGTCGACCGGATCTACGCCGTCGCGCCGAATGAAGGGACCGAGACCGTGGCGCGCGCGAAGGACTTCATCATCGGCACGTTTCGCGCGCTCGCATCCGGCGGCAGCGCCACATTCCTGGGCTACCGACCGCGCGATGATCAATCACAGAGCCTGGGCTACGACGTCCGGAACTGGTTTGAGGTCCTCAGCGCAACCGGGGCCTATCCGGGCGACGACAACACGGAGCGCCTCTCGCGCGTGGGCGATCTCCTCGCGTGCCGGTTCCCGAATGGCACGATCAGCGTCTGCAACCACCTGCGCGAGCTGGCTGAGGGCTGGCCGGGCGGCTTCGCGCGCGACGCTGAGGAGGATGCGAAATACATCGAGGAACACCCGCTGGATCCGACTGATTTGGCGCTCGAAGGCGTGAAACTGGATGGCCATACCATCGACTACCACGGCGACTACATACTTGCCGTCCGGCCCGATGACGCGGGCAACATCATCGCATTCGCCGGGCATTGGGCGGACCGAATCACCATCGACGGCCGCGAAACGATCTTCGCGGACAAGCCCATGCAGACAATCTGCTGGGCGCCGGTCGCGGAGGCGCGGCGAGTGGACGACGGTGCGATCATGCAGATCAAAGCCAACGGCGAGGGCACCGCGCGCATCCCCGCGCCGGGGCTCCCCGAGAGCGTGAAGCTCTTCGCCGAGGGCCCCACACCTGGAAGCCGGGGCGAGGAGATATCCTTCACGCGCGAGGGCGATACCCTCGTCATCCCCGGCCCGCAGAAGACGGGCATGCGGTGGATCTACGTCGTGCCCGACTAGCCTTCCGGCACGACGATCGCGTTGTTGCCCTCGTGGATCTCGGCGATCGCGCCGTCTGGGTCTAGGACCAGTTTCATTCCCGGGCGCGCGCCATCAAGCGATACTTCCGTAACCTTCGGATCCAGGTCGAGCGGCGCGGCGAGAGCCGGGACATCCTTGCTGGCGACCTGCTCGCCGTCAGCGCCCATCAGCGCCACCGACGTTGCCGGCGCGTCCGCGCCCCCGATGTTATGCACGCGCACTGTCAGCGTACCATCCACCAGCTCCGTATCCAACTCGCTAATCGCCAGGTCCGGCCGCGCCCAGAGATCGTCGAGTTCCTCAAGCTGGGCCAACTCCAGCACCACCACCGTCTTCGGCGGCAACGTCAGCGAGACCGGCGCTGCCCGGATGATCTCGACCTCGTCCTCGCGGTCGATCGAGTCCGCCTCATCATCGCCATTCGCGTCGGGACCGAGGGTAAGCGAGTACCTCCCATGGTCGAGGCCCCAGAACCGAGCATTCCCGGTCATCGGCTCATCCGTGAAGTTGTAGAGCAAGACCTTGAATTCATCCGCGCCCGCGCGCAGCACGAACGCCGCGTAGTCCGTCCCAAAGCCCCCCCCAACTCACCGCGTGCGTGTGGTCGTACTTGTTTCGCGTCGCGAATCCACCGGTATAGACCTGAGCCACGTAGTCCATCACGTCACTCATGAACACGCGGTCGGTGAACACATCCGCGTCGGTGTACATCGTCCCGAAGCGCTGGAGTTCGGCGATGTTCGCCTTCAGCGCGTCGATGATGGCGGCGCGGTCACCCAGCGCGAGCGCCGCGGTGAGCGGGTTGCCGCGTAAGACGCCATCCTTCTCCGCCACGCCGTCGAGCGCGCCGCTCTGCCAGAGCTCCGGCACGAACCGCCGCGCGGGCCACGTGTCCTCGTCGCGATTCCAGAAGTCAAAGTACGGCGCGATGAATCGGAGATCGTCCGTCAGCCGGTAGAGGAATCGATGCGCCGATCCCTGCCCACCGTACCCGCCATATAGCGCCCGCTGGCTCGTGGCAGTGGCTTCCTCCTTCGCCACATCAACCGACGTCGCGTACTCCCCGGGGACTTGGTGTTCCAGCCAGCCGTCGGCCCATTCGGTGAGGTATTCGACCACCTTCGGGCTGCCGTTGTACCACGCGACCTCGAAGGACGGGTGGAACATCAGCGGGTGAGCGTGACCATCGACACCCAGCTCGCGGTCGATACGGAGGTCCTCGGCGCCGCAATCCTGATTCGTGAAGTGACGGTGACCGAGGTCGGTCACGGTTGTCAGCCCGGGCGCGGACTTGGCGGCCAGCAGGCAGCGCTCGAAGTAGACCGGATCGCCATAGAACCAGTAAGTCATCAACGCTTCCTGGTTGACGCCCTCCTCGTAGGCGTGGAGCGGGTCCATCGTACGGCGGTTCAGACCCGCCTCGAGGTTCTCGAGTTCGGCCATCTCCGCGAGGGCGCGATTGGCTTCGCCGAGCTGCGCCGCGACGCCGTCATTCTCGAAGAACCGCAGATCGATGAAGTTCTGGTACCAGTCAGAGTCATCCCCGACCAACCCGCCCAACTCGCCCGTCGGGACCAGCCGGTTGTCCATCCACCACTTCGCGACGTCGCGTACCTGAAGCCACGCCTGCCGCGCGAGAACCGCCCACTCCGGCGCGCCGGGCGCGTCGTCGATGGTCGGTTCGAAGGGCTCCAGATCGCGAACGCGTCGCCAGAACCACTCGTCATAGCAGCGGACCGTGTCGTCGTCCGGGCCGAGCGCCCTGGCGTGGGCGATGGTCTCGGCGAGATCAACCACGCCACGTCCCCAATCATTCGTCTCGGCCCACAGCTTGATGTCCTCGCCCTTGAACGTGCCCCATTGACGCGCCTCGCTCAACTCGCAGAAGATGCCCTTCATGAGGAGCTTGCGGTAGGCGAGAGCCTCGGCCGTGGCGGGCTCGGTATCAGTCGTGCGGAGGCCGATCGTCGCCTCCGTGACCGTGACCCGCGCCCCAAAAGTGAGCGAGACCCACAGCGTGTCGAGGGGGCCGACGATCTGGTCCGGGAAGTCCATGACGACGGAGACGGTGTTTGGGTCCTCGATGGTCAGGTCCGCGCTCATCAACTCCCCGCGCGGGTTGAGCGGATCCTGGACGGCCACCGTCAGCGGGCACGAAGTTGGCGCGCCCGCGAGGTTCAGTGATACGAACACGCTGTCCAGCGCAAGACCGTCCTCTGGCGGCCGCCCCATGAGATGCACGGTCTGCTTTGCCGGAGCGTCGAAGGACGGCGCAGGCGACATGGGGTGAACCGTCCGGTCGTCCTCGCCGAAGCGCCTGTCGAGCTGCGCGCGCGCGTCTGGCGGGGGCTCAGCCGCTCCATCAGCCAGTCCGAAGGTCCAACTCGGCGAGCCAGCCTGCGAGCTGACCCTCAGGAACTGCACGTCCGCAATCAGCCCGTCCTCGATCTCGAAGAAGCTGAATCGGTCGCCAGAGACGCGTTCGGGGAAGACCACGCGCGAGGTCTTCGCCCGGCCTTTGAACTCATGAACGAGCGGCGCCGCGCCGGGGTCGTCGTAGGCATCCGCGCCCTGGTAGAGCTTCACCTTCGCGCCGTTGCGGATGATGACAGCATCGACGCCTTCGGAATCGGCGAGCGTGACGTGCAGGCCGTCGTTGTCCTTGTAGTGGTAGCCAACGCCGGCTCCCGCGCCGCCCATCCCGTATTCCCATGGGCTCATGTTCCACGAGTAGCTGTCGAGGCGACCGTCGACCGGCGCGACGACGAACCCGCGCAGCGCTCGGCAGTCGGTGACCGGCACCTTCTTGACGGTGGTGATCTCCCCAGACGCCAGCGCGATCGCGGGGCCGTCGGCCTCGAAGGCAACCTCTTCGGAGACCCGCAGGTCGGCGATGAGAACCTCGCCGATGCCCTGGGATTCCGTGTTGCCGATGATCAGCAACGCGCTGCCCGTCTCGCCCGTGGGGAACGTGACTTCGAGATCCTGGTACTCCTCGCCTGGGCGCGAGTTGACGGTGTAGGCCGTCGTGGTCTCGCCGGCGCGCTTGGCGGTGCGCGAGCGGAGGTATACGGTCGCCTCGCCCTTGACTCGCGCGCTCAGCCGGTACGCCGCGTTGGGTTTGAGTTGGAGGTTGTGCTGCCCGGTGGAGTAACGTCCGGGCGCGTCGAAGCGGATGACCGCGTGTCCGCCATCGTCGACCGACGAGAACAGCGCGGCGTCGTTCTCGCCGAAATGCCAGTCAACCGGGAGGCCGTCCTGCTGCTCGGCCATGTCGGGGTTTGAGAGCAGGTTCGCGGTCTCGAAGTAGAGCCGCCCAAAGCCCTCAGCGCCCGCGTATCGCGACTTCGGCGGCCAGGTGCTGAGCGCCGGACTGCCGCTCACATAGTCCTCGCGGCCGATCTTGAGTTGGAGCATCTCTCCGGGCTTCGGAGCCTCAAGCCCGATCTCGGCAAACGGGATCGCGGCCTCCACCGTCCATGAGTCCGTGCCGATCTCCCCCGCCGCCGACCACTCGAGCGGGTCATCGGCAGCGCCGCCCGGACGGTGTCGGACGGCCTGTTGGTGTCCCTTCGCGTTCACGATGAACTGGTCAAAGTTGAGCTGATTCGTGCCCGCGCGCAGCCAGATCTCAATGCAGTCGTCCTGCCAGACCTCGCCGCCCGGTACCTGCGCCAACTGCAACTTGCCCGGCTCGGGCTCGGCGCAGGTCACGCCGAGGTATAGCTGCCCATCATCGAAGCATGCGCGAGCAACGATCGGCTTGGCGACGGGTTCGTCGCTGAGGGGCAGCGTGAAGCCCTTTACCACAGCCGCATCCTGCCAGCACGCGTCGTCGAGCGTGCCGTCAATGTCTGGCGCGGCGACGGCGCGGTTGCAAGTGACCTCGCCGTCCTGAGCAGAGCAAGCGCTGACGGCCAATGCGCTGACGAGAATGAGAAGCAATACCGGGGAGCGATGCATGGGGCAGGACCTCCGTGGCGTCGATGACAGCGGTACTTCGGCTAGCGCCACCCACGGACCTGCGCGAGAGGACGTTCGCGCGCCGCGGTGAACATCTACGAACACCACCACCCACTGGGAGGATCGCACCATGCGCGTGATGGCATTTGAGGCCCATCCGGACGATATCGATCACTTCTGCGCGGGGACGCTGGCGAAATACGCGGCATCCGGGGCCGACATCGCGGTGGTGGTGATGACTGACGGCAGCGGCGGCTCGCCCGATAGGCCCGTCGAGGAGATCGCCCGCATCCGCGAGGCCGAGACCCGCGCATCCGCCGCCGTGATCGGCGCCGAGGTCTTCTGGATGGGCTATCGCGATGCGTTCCTGTTCAATGGCCCGGAGATCCGCACGCATGCCATCGACATAATCCGCCAGTTCCGGCCGGATGTGATCCTGACGCTCGACCGAGATAACGACTATCACCCGGATCATCTCGCGTGCGGTCAGATCGTCTGGGACACGCACGTGCTTGTCACCGTCCCAAACATCGACACGGGGACGCCGCCGTGCGAGACGATCCCCGAGATCTTCTACATGGACACGCCGGCGGGCATCAACTTCGTGCCCGAGTTCTACGTCGATACCACCGACCACTGGGAAGAGAAGAAGCGGATGGTGCTCTGCCACGAGAGTCAGGAGGAGTGGTGCCAGGACCAGTACGGCGTCTCGCTGGTGGACAACGCCGAGGTGCAGTCACGCTTCAGGGGCTACCAGGCCGGATGCCGCCACGCCGAGGCCTTCCGCAAGCCCCGATTCTTCCCGCAGAAGACCAGCCCCGGTGGGTTGCTTCCCGTTGTGGAATAGAAACTAGGGACAGTTCCCTATTTCCTGAATCAGGCTGTATGGCCCCTCTACGAGCAAAATCCGGTAATAGGGAACTGTCCCTAGTTTCTGGCGGGTCACTCCCACCGCTCATTGGTGAACTGCTGGCCCAGCATCAGCATCCCCGTCTCGGGATCGCGCTCCCCCGTGTCGAAGGGGTCCTGCGTGTCGGTCATCCACTGCTGAAGCCGTGACTCGAGCGACGCCTGAAGCTGGGCGTGCTTGGGATCGCCCGCGAGGTTACGCATCTCCCAGGGGTCGGCCTCGCGGTCGAACAGCATCGGCCCGTATTCCTCATCATGCCATCGAGCGTAGACATGCCGCTCCGTGCGCAACCCCCGCCAGTAGCCGACCCACGGGCCCCGATGCGGCCAGCCGGGGCCGAGGATCTGCAGGTACGCCGAATCTGGCGACGGGCCGTCATCGCCCGTGACGACATGGGCCAAGTTCGTTCCTTGCACTCCCTCGGGCGCATCCACACCACACAGCGACAGCAGCGTGGGCATCACGTCGACGCTATTGAGAAGCGTGCCAGAGCGCCGTCCGCCCGGGCACCCCTCGGGCCAGCGCGCGATGAACGGGATGTGGACTGACTCATCATACGGCGTCGCCTTCGACGCGCGCCGCGATGGGTGCATCCAGGTGTCGAAGGGCTTGCCATAGCCGTGACTGCTCAGGTGGTCGCCATGGTCGGACGAGAAGCACAGGATCGTGTTCTCGGCGATGCCCAGCCGGTCAAGAGCCGCCACCACGCGCCCCATCTGAGCGTCGAGAGCCGACATGTTGCCGTAGTAGTCGGCGAGTTCCTGGCGCGCGAAGGCCTCCATCTGGACGGGCACGTTGGGCGGGAGGTCCACGTCAGCCGGATCGTACACGTCAAACTCAGCGGGGTATTGATCGTAAGGCCAGTGGGGCGGACCCCAACTCAGGACCAAGGCGAAGGGCGAGTTGCTATCGGCGACGTGCTCGTCGATGAAGCGAATGGCCAGGTCGGTCTCGCCCTCCGGTGCCCACGTCTCGAAGGGGAACGGGCCCGTCTGGTCGATGAAGTAATGCTGATTGTAGTAGTTGTGCTGGCAATTGTGCCCGGCGATCGTATCGAACCCAAACCGCTCGCCCGGCGCGTACGGGCCGTACCCGAGATGACACTTGCCGACATACGCGCTGCGATAGCCGGCCTCGCGCAATGCGCTCGGCAGCGTCACCTCGCCGGGGTTGAGGCGGTACTCGTTGTCGACGACTCCGTTGGCATGAGCATACCGACCCGTCAGGAGTTGACCGCGATATGGCGAGCAGATGGGGCACCCGCTGAACGCCTGGTCGAAGACGACGCCCTCGGCGGCGAGCGCGTCGATGTTGGGGGTCCGCACGACTCGGTTGCCGCTGCACCCGACCGCCGTGTAGCGGAGTTGGTCGGCGAATATGAAGACGATGTTGGGCTTGCTGATGGCGCGTCACCTCATGGCTGGAACAGGTCGCTCACCGGCTCCGGATCGCCCGTCAACTCGACCCAGAAGACATCGTAGCACTCCTCGCGCACCCAGCTATACGGGACCTCGCTGTACGCGCCGAGGCTCGAATCGCGCGTGATGAACCAGCCCTCGCCGGGATGGTCCGGATCGTCCGCGTAGCCGACGAGCATCCGGCTGTGGCTACTGCCGACCGCTACCGGAAGTCCGGACCGAAGCACGCGTTTGGCTTCGTCAAGCTG
This sequence comes from uncultured Armatimonadia bacterium, assembly GCA_964555935.1. Taxonomy (GTDB): domain Bacteria; phylum Armatimonadota; class Zipacnadia; order Zipacnadales; family VGFC01; genus CAZKUN01. Next base: position 19,199 of record CAZKUN010000008.1, read on the forward strand.
CTCAACCGTCACGCCCGCCTCGCGGGACCAGGGCCGGATCCAGTGGACCTCAAAGCCGACAGCCTTGACTTGTTCCGCATGGGCCTTCACGTCAGCGGACGGGTCGAGATCCGCGTCGAACTCTTTCGCGTACGGCAGGTCGGCTTCCGGTCCGATGCCGAACTTCTCATATCCCTTCAGCAGGTCATGGAAGAAGCCGCCGTCGCCGAAGTGCCCGATCGCGACGTTCGACGCCCAGTTGAGGAATTCGGTGCTCATCGGCGTTGCCCGATCGAGACCGCGGCTGAGCGCGAACTCGAACGCGCCCGTGGTCGTGAATGCAGAGCAAGTCCCGCGCGGCCCTTGGCGAACGGGCCAGAGATCCCAGCGCTCGTACGTCGGCCGCAGATCGACGTGACGGCCAGGAATCCGCAGATTCGGCGACATGCGCTCCCAGTCCCAGTCGACAGGCGTGCCCTCGGCGTCGCACGTGGTGAGCGTGGCGCCATCGGCGGAGAATGCCGCGCACGTTCCGGCGGGCGTGATCAGCCGGAGCAGGTCGCCGCTCGCCACATCCCACAGCCGCAGCCGGCCATCGGCGCAAGCCGTCACGGCCATCTGTCCATCCGGCGAGAAGGCGACCTGCGTGACGGCTTTGCCATGTCCCGTCAGCGTGTGGAGCAACTCGCCCGTTGCACCGTCCCACAGCCGGGCATGACGCCCCTCGTGGCCGGTCAGCTTCACGCCGCCGTCAGGGGAGTAAGCCAGCAGACGCACGCCGCCTTGCGTGCCGGCGAGTGGAGTCAAGAGCAGGGCCAGCCCTACACACCACGTGACGCGCGTCATGATCATATCAGTTCCCTTGCCGGGCATGCTTTGCGTATTGGCCGCGCCACGGTTGATTCCCTACCTCCTGACGTCGGCAGGCGTCGCCGCGTTCAGAAGCGAACCCTCCGTCAGCCCAAGCATCCTGCAACTCGACAATCAGGGGGGCCTCCATATGACACGGAGCATCGAGGCTTACAGAGACGCGGCGAAGCGCGGCATTGAGTGGTTGGTGTCGCAGCAGAACCCGGATGGTTCTCTCATCACCGACGACGTTCAGGCGGATGTCTACCACAAGGCTCCGTACGCGATGGGCATCACGGGCCATGCTGCCGAGGCGGAGAGGCTCATGAGCTGGGTCAAGGCCAACGACCTCGGCCCGGACGGACGGCTGAAGCACTTCGACGCGGGGCTCGCCCTTTACAAGACGAACTGGGCTTGCCAGAGCGCGCATCGACTGGCGCGGTTCGACATATCGGTGCCTGTCTTCGGCTACATTCTGCGCTGTCAGGCGCCGTGCGGCGGGTTCTACCAGGTCGAGGAGGGCAACCCGTTCGTCGAAGCCGTCTGCACGTCATGGGCGGGGGTGACGGCCATCTACCACGGTCGCACCGATGTCGCGGAGCGCGCGGCGCTCTGCCTGATCTCGATGATCGAGCAGCAACCGGATGTCGACCGCTTCTACTACACGATGACCCCCGATGGATGGCTGGCAACCGAGGAATCGCCGATTGACGGCGCGGCCCCACATGTCGACGCCACCCAGACTCAGCAGGCCTACTACTGCCCGGGAATCGCGAGCCTATTCCTGGCGCGGCTGCACCTCGCGACCGGCAATCCCGTCTACCAGGTCGCCGCGATGCGGCTGTTTGAGATCAGCCTCGGATTCGCCGAGGATCGTTACTCCTACCCAACCGCGGGCAAGTCAGCCGTCGGCGCGGCGACGCTGTATCGGCTGACGGGCGACGAGAGGGCCCGCGACGCGGCGCGCGAGTTTGGGGACTTCCTCGTCGAGGCCCAAGACGACGAGGGCTGGTGGGCCAATCCCTACGATCAGGGCATGATCACCAGGCTGGACCACACGGCTGAGTTCATCGTGTTCATCAGCGAGATCGCGGCGCTGCTCCACGGAGCGGAGGGTCAGGCATGAAGGGCATCGTCTTCACAGGCAATAGCGAGTGCGTGGTGCGCGAATTCCCCACTCCGGAGCCGGGGCATGGCGAGGTGTTGCTCCGCATCATGGCGACGGGGATCTGCGGGTCGGATCTGTCTGAGTACCGCAGGGAATCGGCCATCGACCAGATCCGCGGGCACGAGCCGGCGGGCGTCGTTGAGGCCGTCGGCGAGGGAGTGAAACGGGTCAAGCCCGGCGATCGCGTCAGCGTCCATCACCACCAGGGGTGCGGCGTCTGCGACAGCTGCGCGCGAGGCGAGACGGTCGCCTGCCCCGAGGACCGCGTCGTCGGCGTCTCGACGGGCGGCTCGTTTGCTGAATTCACTGTCGTCGATGAGCGGAACTGCATCCCCCTTGCAGATTCCGCGAGCTTCATCGACGGCGCCTTCATGGCCTGTGTCGGCGGGACGGCGTGGGGCGCCTACACGCGGCTGGAAGTGAAGCCATGCGACAGCGTGGTGGTGTTCGGACTGGGGCCGGTGGGGCTCAGTTGCGTCCTGGTCGGCAAGGCTCTCGGCTTGAGGGTGATCGGCGTCGATGTCGCCGCCGAGCGCGTGGCTTTCGCTCAGGACGCCTGCGGCAGCGACGCCGGCGTAGATGCAAGCGAGGCCGACTGCGTCGCCGCGGTCCATGAGTTCACGGGCCGAGGCGCTGACAACGTGATCGAGACATCAGGAGCAGCGTCCGCTCGCCGAAACATCATCCCCAGCCTCCGTCGTGGCGGCAAGGCGGCGATCGTCGGCGTCGGCAGCACTGAGGCGGTCATCAACCCCAGCGATATCCACGGCAAGGCTTGCACGATCATCGGCTCGGTGGTATTCCCGCTGGGGTGGATGTGGGATCTCTCGAGGTTCATCGGCTTGAGCGGCATGAGCTTCGAGCCTGCCGTGACTCATCGCCTGTCATTGGACCAGGCCGGGGAAGCGCTCAAGCTTGCGGACGATGCCAAATGCGGGAAAGTCGTCTTCCTGCCGCACGGGTAAGATCCGAGAAATAGGGACAGCAACCCATTTTCACTTTTCAGACTGCGCCAGTGGAACTTTCAGTGAAAATGGGTTGCTGTCCCTATTTTTCTACTCGGACATCAATACCAGATCAGCACGGGCACTTTCGCGTTCCACACTACCTCACGCGCCAGCTCCGGCCATAGCAACTCGCCCCAGAAGCCTCGACGCGTTCCGCCGACCACGATGAGGTCGGCCTCTTCCTGCTCAGCGACCCGCAGGACTTCCTCGGCCGGACCGCCCGTGAGGGCGCAGTCGTCGCAGGCGAACGAGGCCTCATCGAACGGAATGTCGTGAGCCTTCAGGTATCCCGCTCCCGCGCCGGTCAGGACATTTCGCCCCAGCGGCGAGATGGCGTTCAGCAGGCTGATCGAAACGCCCTTGGCCGATAGCGGCCCGGCGAGATACATGGCGTGCCCCGACTCGGGGTGTTCGGTGAAGACGAACAGCGCCTTCTTGACCGGACGGACCGTCTTCGGGACGATGATCAGCGGCTTGTTCGCCCGCTGCTTCAGGTCACTCACTTCGGAGCCAATCGCGCTCCCGCCCGTGGGCTCGGCGCGGAAGGACTTCCCAACGACGCCGAAATCCGCCTTGGCGATCTCGCGGACGCACTCATCGACAGGCGGGCCGCCTAGCCAGACGCTGTCATGGGGCGTCTCGGGGCCCTTGTCGAGCTGGCTGAACTCCTCGTCGGCGGATTCCCCGCGCCGCTCCAGCAGCCCCTCCTCATCATCTTCGGCGATCACGGCCTCAGTGTTCGTGGCCGTGTGGAGTCGCTGGCCAAGCGTCGCCAACCGCACGCGGCCGTCGACCAGATCGGCGAATTGCTCCGAGAACTCCAGGACGGCTTCGCGGTACGGCGAGTCTGTGACCACCGACAGGATGACATGCATAACTTGCCTCCTCCTAATGCACTCCAGGGCTACGGCTCGGCCACGGCGAATGACTCGCAACCTGCATGCCGCTCCGGAGCTAACGCAATGTGCTGGATACTACTTCTGCTCGCCGCATCTTCGGCGCACGCCCAACCACTTCACCTATTCGACTTCGAAGCCGATGATGCCTCGCTGGGCTGGTCTTACAAGAGCAACACCACGATTGAGCCTGCTATCCCCCAGCCCCACGATGGCCGGCGGGCCCTGCGATTCAGCATCGATCCGGTCGAGTTTTCATACGGGTGGATCCACCGCGATCTGCCCGATGTGGACCTCTCCGAACTCGCGGGCATCCACGGGTTCTTCCGCGGGCCGGCGGGTGTGCAAGGGACGCTCCTGTTCCACCTGTGCTTGCCCACTCCGGGCGAAGACATGAGCTACTTCCAGGGGGACTTGGGTGACCTCGCCGACAGCCGCGGCGAGTGGGTGGAGTTCTACGTGGGCTTGGGCGACCTGCGACACGAGCGCGGGCCTTTGCGGAGCGTTCGCGAGCGTCCGCTGGGTCCGCCCGACCTCATGCAGTTCATGGCGAGTCTCGGCACTCGCGACGTGACCGCCGTTGACATCGACACCATCCGCTTCGTCCGCGCTGACGAGGCTGAGCCGATCGCCAAGCGCGCCCGCGAGGCCGCGCGGCGCCGTCAACTCCGTCCAGGCCACGAGAGCACAGGGGCTCCACACCCTAGATTGCTCCTGACGCCAGATCGCCTCGCCTACTACCAGGCCAAAGCCACGGCTGGAGGCGAGGTGCAGGCCGGTTACGACCGTCTCCTGGCGCTGGCCGACGCGCTACTGACTAGCTACGATGCCGACGATCCGCTGGGAGAGGTCTACGAGTTCGTCGAGACGACCGATCTCGAAGGCACTCCGTGGCGCGCGGCCTTTGAGGGCCATCTCGTCGTCTGTTCGTATCCACTTGAGACGCTGGCGGCGGCGTATGTGCTGACCGGCGACGAGCGTTACGGAGCCCACGCCACGACCGCCCTCGTCAACGCCGCCGGCAGGCTCACGACCGACGAGCCCTTCCTCAGCCAGGGGTTCTACTACACGCGCACCCAGTACGTCCGCGCGCTGGCCTTCGCCTACGACTGGCTCCATGATCGTCTCTCGCCGGAGCAGCGCAAGACCGTCCAGACCACGCTCATGGGCTTCGTGCTCGACATCCACGAACGCAGCCAGAGCGACGGATGGGGCCGCCGGCCGCTCCACCGCGTCTGGAATTGGGACCCAGGCCTGATGGCGGCGTGCGGTCTCGGGATGCTCGCGCTGGAGGGCGAGACGCGTCTCGCCGAGCAAGCGATCATCTTCGACTGTCGCCGCCACCTGCGCGACTACCTCACGCTCGGCATCGACGCGGATGGTTGCTGCCACGAGGGCCCGAGTTACATCGGCTACGGCATCGGCGCCGGTCCCGAGTTCGCCGAGGCGCTGCGCCAACAGGGCCGGGGCGATCTCTTCACCGAGACCAACTACCACCTCATCCCGCCATGGCTGGTGGCCGAGACGCTGCCGGATGGGAAGCGCTGGAACAACCTCTCCGACTGCGGCCACGGGCAGACGCCCTCCTCGGTCTACATGTATGCCTGCGCGCGTTTCGCGGAGTTGGCGAAGGCGGATTCGATCCGCGATGGCGAGCGGCTCGTCTTCCCTAACATGCAGGCTCCGCTCGGGTTCCTGCAGCAGTTCGTCGAGGCGCCCGGGGAGCGCAAGTTGAGCTACGGTGCTCTGGCGGGGCTGATGGAGTGGGAGTGGCGGACCGGGCCCGGCCGCGTCGATCCATCCGAATACGACGCCCGCAAGGCGCTGGCGCACGTGCTACTCTACGACCCCATTGACGCCGCCATCAGTCCCGAGGAAGTGCTGCCCAACTCGATGCACTTCCGCGGGCGCGGGCTCGTGGTCTCGCGCACGGGCTTTGGGCCGGAAGACGTGCATCTCGCCATCGAGGCCGGGCCTCACGCCGCCGGTCACGATCAGTGCGACAAGGGCACCTTCACCTTCCGCGCCTACGGCGGCGATCTCGTCATCGACAGCGGCTACGGCAACGATGGCGAGTTGCTCAAGAGCGCCAGCAGCCACGCTCACAACGTCGTGCTGATAGACGGCCAGGGCATGCCCATGCGCTACCACAATCAGAGCGGCGGCAAGATCACCGGCTATGCGAGCGACGAACTCGCCGACTGGATCCGCGTCGACGCGCGCGAGGCCTGGGGCGTCCGCTACGATGCCGACTGGAAACCCTCGCCGACCGACCCCGTGCTGCGCGCCGAGCGCCAGTTCATCTTCGTGCGGCCCTCCGGGAACGTGCCGCCGTATCTCGTGGTCTACGACAACATCCAGAAGGACGCTCAACCGCGAGACTACACGTGGCAGTGGCACATCCCCGCGTCGATGCGCTTCGCTCTCGGTGACGAATGCTGGACGACCGAGCCCCGGCCACGCGAGGTCGCCGCGCTCATGAGCGATCCCGAGGTGCCTGGCGCATCAGCGACCTTCGCCTTCGACGTGCCCGAAGCGGGGCGCTACCATCTCTACGGTCTCGTCCGCGCGGGCGGGCCCGCGGTGGCGAAGTCCGATAGCTTCTTCGTGACAGTGGACGATGGCGACAAGATGACATGGGACATCAGGAGCGGGCCGAGTCTCGCGTGGGACCCCGTCCTCGCCCGTGGCGAGACAGGGCCGCGCGCTTTCGATCTGGCGGCTGGCCCCCACGCGATAACGCTCGAGCATCGCGAGCCGCAAGCCGAGTGGTGTCGATGGCTCCTGCTGCCCGAGGGCGCGGACGCGCCGCTCGATCCCGAGGGTGCGCCCGACGAAGCGATTGCCGTCGAAGTCGAGGACGCCCAGATGGGCAATCCCGCTTTCGCCATCCTTGAGCCCGGCCAGATCGACGGACCGAAGGCCACGCTCGATGTCTTCTTGGCAAGTCCCGAGGGCGGCGAGACCGAGACGATGTGGTTCGAGACCTCCCGCGAGGGCGCGCATCCAAAGCTGCAATATACGGTTCGCGCCGAGGCGCCCCACTTCGTCGCCGTGTTGGTGCCTCGAACGACGGGCGTCCCAAGGCCCAAGGTCCGCAGTCTGGCCGAGGGCCACGGCGTCGAGGTGGTGTGGGGCGACGCGCGGGACACCATCGAGTTCGACGCTGGGGCGAAGTTCGCCAGAGATGCGGGGAACGCGAGCAGCAATCTTAAGTTCGGCATGTAACGAGGACACCGAGGCCGGGAGGCGCGAGGCATGAGAATCAGCAGTGCCTGGATGGTGATCGCGATCGGCGTGTTGTGTGTCCCGGCGAGAGCCGAGACAGTGCGGGTCACGTTCGGCCACGCCGACAACATTGGGCGGGAGTATGCGGGCAGCGTCAGCGTCGTCGGCGGCGACATCGTGGATGTCGAGGGATGGCTGCTCGAGCCAGGCGAGACCGCGAGTGAAGCCGGCTTCCGGCTCCGGTCGCCCGCCCCCGACCCCGCGGCCCATCGCACCAGCAAGCCCGGCGCGAGGAACGCGACTTTCTTCTGGGCCAAGGACCTCTCCGGCAAGTACCAGGGATACGGCGTCCCGCGCCGCATCGACTTCCCCGTGGCCGAGCAAGACGACTTTCAGACCGTCCGCCTAACCCCCGATTGGGGCGAGGACGAGCAGGTCATCAAGCTCCGCTTCGACCCGCCGCAGTACGCCGAGTGGGAGATCGATTCGCTGCGCGTCATCGGCCCCGACGGGGATCCCGTCCAGACGTATGAGTTCGAGACGGACAGTGAAGGATGGACCGCGTCGCCGCACGTGACCGAGTTCGAGGCCCGCGACGGCGCTCTCGTCGGCATCAGTTCGGGCGAGCATCCCACGCTCCAGATCATCGACACCTTCCCAGTCACGGCCGAGACGCGTGTCGAACTGCGAATCCGCTGGACCGGCCTCAACGAAGTCCCCGTCAATGGCCCGGCGCTGCATCGAGGCTTCCTGATGCGCGTCGCGGGAGATCAATGGCGAGCTGAGGTGAAGACGGACCGGGGCGACTTCGCCTTCAGCGCCGCGGACCTCAACGCGGCGCAGCCGTTGGAGCGGCTCGACGGCGCGGCCCGCGTTGAGATCATCCCCGACGCCCAGCGACTGGGCGACGACGTCTCCGAGGACGACTACCCCGGCCTGGCAGTCACGTCCGATGGCACCGCATGGTGCGCGTGGGTGGCGCACGTCGCTGACGAGGGCGACCGGGTGATGGCGGCGAGTTCAACCGCCAATGGCTGGAGCGATCCCTTCACCTTGACAGTTTGCGGTGACATCCACCGCGCTCGCGTCGCCGTCGATGGAGACGGTCGCGTCTGGGTCGTCTGGAGCGAGCAGTCAAGCGGACGCTGGAACCTGCGGGGCAGGGCGCTGGACGGATCGGAGTGGGGCGAGCCCCAGTGGCTGTCTCGGGGCCGTGGTCCCGACATCATGCACGAGGCGACGAGTGGCCCGGATGGCAGCGTCTGGCTGACGTGGCAGTCCGGCGGCGGCGGCAACTTCGACATCTACGTGAGGCGTTTGATGGGCCGGCGCTGGGGCAAGACAATCCGCGTCACCAGTCATCCCGCGAGCGACTGGGAGCCCAGCATCGCGGTCGACTCCCAAGGCATCGCGCACATCGTATGGGACAGCTACCGCGCGGGCAATTATGATGTCTACCACGCGACGTGCGATGGACGAGCGGCGACCGAGCCTGAGATCATCGCCGGATCGCCCCGCTTCGAGGCGCACGCGACTGTCGCATGTGACGGGCAAGACCGCGTCTGGATCGCATGGGACGAGGGTGATGAGGGGTGGGGCAAGGACTGGGGCATGACGATGGAAGACCCTCCCGGCGCGCCGATGCACGCGTGGCGGAAGATCGGCGTCGCCGCGCTCACCGACGAGGGCCTGCGGCATGGCGAGGGGCTGGATAGCAGCACGTTCACGGAGCATCCGCTGCTGAGCGTGGATGCCTCCGGCCGCGTCTGGATGATGTATCGCACGTTGGTGGCGAAGGAGGAAGCGGCGAAGCCCGCCCTCGTTTTGGTCGGCGCGGCATGGGGCGTGAACGCGGCCATGCTCGGCGACGACGGGTGGCGGACGATCAAGTACTTCCCTCACAGCGAGGGCCGTGATGATGAATCGATCATGGCCGTCGCCCCCGGACCTGAGCAGATGTGGTTCGCGTGGTCAACCGATCAGCGCCCTCGCGGGACGTCGGCCTACAGGAACACCGACATATACTCTGGACCATTGCCTCTCCCGAACGCGGCGAGCCCGTGGTCAGAGGCATCCGGCGAGGCGCTGCCCGTGCCCACCCGCGCGGCGCAATCCCGCGATCCGGAGGCCGCCGATGGCCCGCTTCTCCTCTGGGGCGACCTCCACCGCCACACGGAGATCTCCGCCGACGGACACAAGGATGGCACGCTCTTCGAGGCCTATCGCTACTGCATCGACGCGGCGGAGATGGACTTCCTCGGCGTGTCGGACCACAACGCGGGCTCGGGCGAGTACACCTGGTACCGGACGCAGCAGTCGTGCGACCTCTTCGCCGTTCCCGGAGCCTTCTCGCCCATCTACGGCTACGAGCGCAGCCTGCCATACCCCTTCGGCCATCGCAACGTGTTCCAAGCCACGCGAGGCGTGAGGGTCGTGCCCGGCTTCAAGGACGACAGCGGCAAGCTCGCGAAGAGCGACACGCGTCAGCTCTACCAGGCAATCAGACTCGATGGCAGCATCAGCATTCCTCACACCACCGCCACCGACCAGGGCACTGACTGGGCGGACGCCGATCCCGAAGTCGAGCCCATAATGGAGCTGTTCCAGGGCCTGCGCAACGAGAGTTACGAGTACCTCGGCGCGCCCGGCGCGATCGACCCCGAGGGCCGCCCCGCCAAGAGCTGGGGCTTCCAGCGGGCCGGATTCGCATGGGAGGCGTGGGCCAAGGGCATCAAGATCGGCGTCATCGGGGCAAGCGACCACATCTCGACCCACATCAGCTATGCGGGCGTCTACGCCAAATCGCGCTCTCGGGCTGACATTCTCGATGCCATTCGGCAGCGCCATACGTTCGCGGCGACCGATACGATCGTGCTGAATCTGAAGGCCACGACAACCCGCGCCCGCGGCAAGTGGATGATGGGCGACGAGTTCAAGGGCAAGGGCGCGCCCGAGTTGAATGTGAGCATCGCCGGCACCGACGAGATCGCGCAGGTCGACATCATCCGCGACAATGGATTCGTGTATAACGCCAGTCCCGACGGCGCCGACGCGGACCTGGAGTTCACCGATCTCGACGCGGCGCCGGGCGAGCACTGCTACTACGTGCGGGTCATCCAGGACGATGGCCAGAAGGCATGGTCAAGTCCAGTCTGGATCACGGTGGAGAAATGACCAGGAGAATCACAACCGTCCTCATCGCGCTGACGCTGGCCGGCCACGCGTGGGCGATCACGCTCGTTGAGGGGGGCCAGCCCGCGGCTACGATTGTCGTGCCGGATGAGCCGCTCCCTGTCGAGACTTTCGCCGCGAACGAACTGCGTCACCACATCCAGCGGTCAACGGGCGCGGACCTGCCTATCGTCACCGAAGCCGAAGCGCCCCCGGGCGCGCTTGTCTACATCGGCGCGTGTGAGGCAAACCCCGCCTACGCGGGCGACACGCCAAACGGCTATCGCGCGGCTGTCGATGGCGACACGATGCGCCTGTTCGGCGATGACACAGACGGAGCCGCGGCGTGGATACTGCACGGCAACCGCACCCGCGTCGGCACGCTGTTCGCCGTCCACTACCTCCTCGATGAGCACTTCGGCGTTCGGTGGCTCTGGCCCGGTGAGCTCGGCGAGCATGTCCCCCAACGCGAGACGATCCAACTCGACGACATGGATGTCACCGGCGCTCCCGCCTTCGTTCACGCGCGCTGGCGCGACGGCGGCGCTTACATGGGCGGCACCAGTGGCTGGGCAGATCCCGGGGCGCGCTCGCGCTTTCTCACCGAGCAAGGAACGTGGCTGCGCCGACACCGATTCGCGCTCGGCGTCAATATGGACATGAAGCACGCCTTCCACGACTGGTATGAGAAGCGGGGCGAGGAAGAGCCCGGACTCTTCAACCTCCTGCCGGACGGCACCCGACGGTCTGACCCCAACTACCACGGCGGCTCGCCAAAGCTGATCTCGATGTGCGTCTCGCAGCCGGCCTTCATTCAGGCAATCATCGAGGATTGGCAGGCAACGCGCTCGCCCGGTAACGCCTACATCGACGCCAGCGAGAACGACACGCCCGGCAAGTGTACCTGCGACAACTGCATGGCAATGGACGCCGAGGATCCCGAACTTGACTCCCCATGGGCCGAGCGACTCGACCGCGCGAAGCAGGCCTTCGCCGCCAACGAGGCCGACTGGGTCAATCACCTCGGGTCCGCATCCGACCGGTACGCGCGTTTCTACCTCGACGTCCTGGCCGAGGCGGAGAAGGTCGATCCCGACGCCGTCGTGATGGGCTTCGCCTACGCGAACTACGTGAACCCGCCGGTCGGGACACAGCTCAACGAGCGGATCATCATCGGAATCGTGCCGCCCATGTACTTCCCGTGGACCGACGAGAAACGCGCCGCCAACCGCGCCCAGTGGCAAGGCTGGGCGGACACGGGAGCCAAGCTTCTCCTGCGCCCGAACTGGATGCTGGACGGGCACAACATGCCGATGATCGTTGCTCGGAAACTGGGCGACGACTTCCGCTTCCACGCGCAGAACGGCATGATCGGCACTGATTTCGATTCACTCACCGGCCAATACGCGACCCAAGGCCCCAACCTCTACGTGCTGGCGCGACTCCACGCGCGACCGGATCTATCCGTAGACCAGGTGCTGGGCGAGTACTACTCGGCCTTCGGCCCGGCGGCGGCCGAGGTGCGGGAGTACTTCGACCACTGGGCGGCGATCTGCGACGCGGTCACGGAGCCGCCCGAGGGGATGCACTGGAGCTTCTTCTACCGGGAGGCGGACAAGGTCTTTACGCCCGAGGCGATAGCGACGGGCGAGGCGCTGCTGATCAGGGCCATGGCAGCGGCAGCCGGTGACGAACTCGCCGCTCGCCGGGTGGCATACTTCGAGAGTGGTTTCACAAACGCTCAGATGACGCTCGCAACGCAGCAGGCGTATCGCGCCTACCGAGCAGGGAACGGCGTCGGAGGATTCCGCGCCGCGATCGGCGCTCTCGATGCCCATCGCGCGGCAACCGAAGGCGAGTTGGGCGCGAACATGTGCTACCTTCACTGGGCCGAGCAACGCACGTGGGATCGCGAACTGCTGCGCCTGATGGAGAACCCCGGCGAGCGCATTGAGGACCCGTGGAAATTCGCGTGGGATCCGGACACGGCCGGCGAGGACGAGGGCTGGTGGCGCGAGGAGTATGACGATGCGGAGTGGCTAGCCATCAGCACCGACGGCACGTGGGAAGAGCAGGTGCCCGGCAAACAGTGGCGGGCGGAGACTGGCCGGGACTATGACGGCTTCGCCTGGTACAGAAGAGCGTTCGAGATCGAGGCCGATGACACCCGCCCTATCGTTCGGCTCGTGTTCGGCGCGGTGGATGAGGCGTGCGTCGTCTGGCTCAACGACGAAAAACTGCTGGAGCGCCCGTTCCCGTACCAGGGCAACATCGAGTCGTGGCAGGAGGCATTTGAGGTCGACATCACCGACGCCGCTCGCCTCGGAGGGACGAACTCCCTCGCGGTTCGCGTCGAAGACAACGCCGGCGCCGGCGGCATCTGGCGTCCCGTGTGGATCGTGCGTTCGCCACGCGCGGCGACCGAGGAAGCGAACCTCCTCACCAACGGCGACTTCGAGAACGGGGACGAGGGCTGGGGCAAGAGCATCATGACCGGTGGTTTCGCTCTTGAGATCGATGGCGCGGGCCACACCGGAACCAACTGCGCGCGAGTTGAATGCTCGGCGTTGGGCTCGGCCGAGGACGAAGCCCGGCTCCGTCAGAAAGCCTGGGGTCGCTGGTATCAGACCGGCCTCAAGGTGACCGAGGGCGCCTCCTACCGGCTAAGCCTCTGGGCCAAAACGAGCAAGGACTTCACGGGCAACCTCGCGATCTGGGTCACGGGCACCGAAGAGGGAACCATGACCGGCGGCATGCTCGACACCGAGGGCATGTGGCGCGAGGTTACCATCGAGGGCATCAAGCCCGTCGGCGATGAGGTCGGCGTCTACCTGAACCTGATGGATGGCGTGGGCACGGCGTGGTTCGATGGCGTGGAGCTAGTCGAAGAGTGAGGCATCGCGAACATGCATATCCCCATGATGATGGTGATGATAATGGCAGCCCCAGGATACGATGACAAGATGGACGTGATGTGCTTCATCGACGACGCGGGCGCGAGGCGTGATGTAGCCACCCAGGCAGACTGGGCGATCCGTCGCGAGCACATCATCGAGAACACGCAACCTGTGATGGGCATGATGCCCGACGAGACCCGCAAGGTCGATCCTGATGTCGAGGTCCTCGAAGAGGTCGAGACGGCAAGTTTCGTGCGCAAGAAGATCACCTTCGCGCCGGAGGACGGTGACCGCGTCCCGGCCTACCTCTTCCTGCCCAGGGGCGTCGACGCCCCCGGGCCGGCGATGCTCTGCCTGCACCAAACAACCGGGATCGGCAAGGGCGAGCCGGCCGGAATCGGCGGCAAGCCGGAGCTTCACTACGCCATGGAGCTGGCCGAGAGGGGCTACGTCACGCTCGCGCCGGATTACCCAACCTTCGGCGATTACGATATCGACGTCTACGCGCGGGGGTACGTGAGCGCGACGATGAAGGGCATCTACAACCACATGCGCGCCGTCGATCTGCTCCAATCCTTGCCTGAGGTCGACGGCGAGCGCATCGGCGTGATCGGCCACTCTCTCGGCGGGCACAACAGCCTGTTCGTCGCGACCTTCGACGAGCGCCTGAAGGTGGTCGTCACGAGTTGCGGATTCACTCGATTCGCCAAATACTACTCGGGCGATCTCACCGGCTGGACGCACAGGGGCTACATGCCTCGGATCGCCAGTGTCTACGACAAGGACGCGTCGCGCATGCCGTTCGACTTCACCGAGATCCTCGCCGCCCTCGCGCCCAGGCCGGTCTTCGTCAACGCGCCGCTCGGCGACGGCAACTTCGAGGTCACCGGCGTCTACGACTGCTTGAACGTGGCGCGGCCGGTGTATGGGCTGTGGAACGCGGAAGCCAAGCTCGTCGCCGCGCACCCGGACGCGGGACACGGCTTCCCGGATGAGGTCAGGCAGCAAGCGTATGAGTTCATCGATGAGGCGCTGAGATAGGGGTTGATGGCGTGGATGAGCCGAGGTTGCCGGACCGCCCAATGGCGGAGTTGGAAGCGGACGCTGAACGGTCGCGGATGACGCGATGGTTGAGGTGGACGCTGTCTCTAGCGACCGGCCTCACGCTGGTGGGCGGATTCCAGTTCGTGCGCCTTGGTCTGCTCAGGTGGCGGAGGCCCTTTGACGGCACCGAATGGCAGCGACTCGCATCCGCCGTCACCCACGCCACGGTGCACTCCGGATGGGCGCTGGCGCTAGGGCTGCTGCTGTGGAGGCTACTGGACGAGGCGCCGAAGCGCCGTTGGCTCGCGGTCTTGGCCGGAGTGCTGCTGAAGGCGCTGGCTGCGATCGTCCTCCTCAGGACGTGGGAGAACCTGAGTACTGGGATGCCGCGGGTCATGCTGCCGTACACCTACGTGCTCCTGGCGGGCTCCGGGCTCGTGCTGGCCCTCCCGAGCGGCAACGAACGCTGGGTGCGCCATGTGGCCGCGCTCACTGCCATCGGCATCGCCGCCATGCCAATCGCCTACATGGCGTCCTCATCCCCTGGCCAGATGATCGCAGTGTACGGGTGGCGGGCCGTCGGCGGCTGGCTGTTCTGGCGGACCATGGCGCCTGCCGGAGCATGCCTCGCCGTCGTCGTCGCCATCTACACGGCTCCGCAGCGCCCGGCTACCAAGTCAGAACCAACTTAAGCACGTCCCGCGAAGTCCGCACCAGTTCAAACGCCTCCGCGAACTCCGCTGCCGGCAGACGCTCTGAGATCAGCCGTTCCAGCGGCAGTCGCTCCTCGATGGCCAGACGAACAGCCTCAGGCCACGCCTCCGCGCTGGCGTTGCTGCCTATGAGTTCGAGTTCGCGATGCAGCAGGTGACTCCACGCGTAATCAGCGCGGCCGTCACCGTAATCTCCGAGAACCAACACGCGCGCGCCGGCCGCCGCCACATCGAGCGCCGTCTTCATCCCCGTAACTGAGCCTGATGCCTCGACCACCAGCGCGTACTCGCCTCCAATGCTGGGGCATTCGTGGTAGTTGATCGTTGTCGCCGCGCCGAACTCGCGCCCCAACGCCAGTCTCGGTTCGCGTCCGCCGACGAGGGTGATCGAAGCCACTCCCGCTCGCGACAGCAGTATCGTCATGATGAGCCCGATCGGCCCGTCGCCTGTCACCAGCGCGGACGACGGCGGGCAAGAATGCCCTCCGCACGAGGCCGTAGCTTCCGACATCAGCCGAGCCCGGCGCATTCCCCGGACGCAGACCGCGAGCGGCTCGATGAGCGCAGCCGTCGCTGGGTCGAAATCGTCGGGGAGGAGCTTGAGGTTCGCGGCCTCGGTGATCAGGTACTCGCCGTAGCCGCCCGGATGCTCGAACCCCACCTCCCCCCCGTCGCGCAGCACGTTCTCGGCGACGCATCGCGCGCCAATGAGCGACGCGTCCACGCCTGCGCCCACCGCATCCACCTCGCCCGACCACTCGTGGCCGGGGGTTGACGGGAAGCCCGTCCGCTCCCAGCCGTCGATCATGTCGAGGTCCGTCGCGCAGATGCCAACCGCCAGCGTCCGCACGCGCGCTTGACCAAGCCCCGGCTCGGGCAGCGGGACATCCAGCCACTCTAGCCGCCCTGGCCCCGTGTTGACGATGGCCTTCATGGGTGGATCATCACCTTGTTGCGCTCGGGCGATCCCATCGTATCCATGGCCGCATGGATCTCAGTCAGCCCGAAGTGGTGGCTGATGATCTTGCCCGGATCGACGAGCCCGCGTTCCATGAGCCGAATGGCGTTCTGCATCGCCATCGGGTTGGTGCCGAAGCTCGCGTCCATGCGCGCCTCCATGAAGTGCGCCTCGCCGCCATCCAGCTCGAACTTCTCGTGCGTGGTGATCCCGAAGACGTTCCACTTCGTGCCGCGCCGGCGCAAATCGACCATCAGCTCAACCGCCTCGATCGGCCCGGCGGCCTCCATCACGAGGTCCGGCCCGTTCGGCATGATCTCAAACACGCGCGCCTTGGCGTCCTCCGTCGAGGGATCGATCACATGCGTCGCGCCCAGTTCGATGGCGTTCTTTCGCGCGTAGTCGCTGGGGTCAATCGCAATCAGCCGACCCGCGCCCGCCGCCTTCGCGACCATCATGCAGAGCAACCCAATGCCGCCCACGCCGATGACCACCACGTCATCGCCGACCTTCATCTCGCTATAGCGGATGACGCCCTTCCACGCGCCTGACAACGGTTCTGTGAGCGCGCCCGCGTCAAACGAGATCTCCGCCGGCTTATGGTAGAGGCACTCGCCCTGCGTGAGCATGTACTCGGCGAACGCGCCAGGCAGAATCGTCTTCGGACCGTCTCCACCCATCGTGAACGCATCCTCACAGTAGTGCGTGTTGCCCACGCGACAGTTGTGGCAGACGCCGCAGAACCCCGAGGGCGAGACGATCACCTCGTCACCCTCCTTCCAGTGCTCCACGCCCGAGCCTACGGCCGAGACGACACCCGACGCCTCGTGGCCGGCGATGCACGGGAAGTCCACGTTGCGTCGGATGCCCTTCACTGCCTTGTAGTCCGTGGCGCAGACGCCGCAGGACTTAATCTTCACGATGATATCGCCCATGCCTGCCTCGGGCACGGGGATGTCGCACAGTTCGAGCTGGTTGAAGTCGTGCAGGACGGCGGCGAGCATGGCAATCCTCCATGGGAGAGAGATGAACGGGTGGCGATTGGCCGGGCGCGTGGCTGCATCCTTCAAGTGGAGGCCTCGCGTCGCGATCCACCGAAGATGCCGCGCCAGGAGAGGCAAGCATGTTCATCAACCATCTGGACAGAGCCGCGCCGGCGCAGATCCTGCTCGACGGCGAGTGGCGGATCGCGTTCGATCCTGAGAACCGCGGCAAGGCCGACGGTTGGCACCTGTTGCCCGAACCGCCCGCCGGCGCGCGGCCTATCTCCGTTCCATCGTGCTGGGAGGAGATCGAGCCGGGATACGACGGCGTCGCCTGGTATTGGACCACGATCAGCGCGGCCGGCGCCGCAAGGTCGCGCCTCCTGTTCGACGCGGTCAACTACTTCGCCGAGGTCTGGATCGATGGCGAGTATGTGGGCTCAAGCGAAGGCGGCTACACGCCTTTCAGCTTCGATGTAACCGACCACCTCACCGGCGAACACGCGCTGGTGGTGAGAGTCCTCTGCCCGCCCAAGGACGAGACGGGCACCGATGGCTTCGTGCTCAAGGAACTCCCCTGCTGGCGAAGCTACGAGAGCTTCAACTTCGGCGGCATCTGGCAGTCCGTAAGGCTGCTTCACCTGCCGGAGACCCACCTGAGGGACGTCTTCGTCCGACCAAACGCAACGCTGGATGGCGTCGATGTCGAGGTCGAACTGGCCGAGGGCATGCGGGGCGAAGTAAGCGTGTGGATCGACGGCGAGGGCGATCCCCAGCCGTCTCTCTGCTTGCACATCAAGGACCCCAAGCGGTGGACGCCTGATGATCCGCACCTCTACACTCTCCGCGTCCGCGTGGAGGCGGGCGGCGAGGTCGACGAAGGAAGCGTCCGCTTCGGCCTGCGGTCGCTCACATTCGAGGACAACGAGATCCTGCTGAACGGCGAGCCGTGCTTCGTGAAGGGCGCTTTCCACGAGGGTCTCTACCCCATCGGCTTGCCGCGACCGACCAGCCGCGAGTTCGTCGAGGACGAGATCCGCAAAGCCAAGGACACCGGCTTCAATCTCCTGCGATACTGGCAGATCCCCATCCACCCCCACGTCCTCGACGCGGCGGACAAGTTGGGGATGATGCTCATGAACGAGCCGCCGATTGAGTGGATGACC
>CAZKUN010000008.1:37267-44119 GCA_964555935.1 uncultured Armatimonadia bacterium
GTCGAGCGGCTGGTCCGCCGCGACCGCAACCGCGCGTCGGTCACTTTCTGGACGATCCTCAACGAGACGGGCATCCAACCCGATGCCAACCGGCGGAATGCCTGCACTGCTTCTCAGTTGGAGTACGAGGAAGCGCCCATCCAACACATCCGCCACGAGCTGTGCGCGCTGGCTCGATCGCTCGACCCTACCCGACTCATCATCGATGACTCTGGTGGCTTCATGGGGCACGCGAACATCTACCTGCCGGGCGAATCGAAGCCCGTGCCGTTCAACGACCTCCACACATACGAGCGCGTCCCGATCCCCGAGTTTCGTCTCAACGAGTTGCGCGAAATGGCCACCAAGGAGGGCCAGACCAACGCCGCCACTGTGATCCCCGGTGGCGCGGTGTTGATGTCGGAGTTTGGGTACGGCAGCTTCCCAGACTTCGCCTCGATATTGAAGCGCTACGAGGATGAGGGCGCGACCCAGACCGAGGACTACGCCCACCACAAGTCGCTCCACGATTCGCTCGCGACGGGTTTCGCGGCCCATGGAATGGGCCGCTGGCTCGGTTCCGTGGCCGACCTCACGAACGAGTGCCAAGAGATCCACGCCGAGGGCAACGCGCTTCAGACGATGGCGCTGCGGGCCGGGCCACTCGTTCGCGGATACGTGATGCACGCCTTCAGCGCGGGCGGGTGCATCATCGGCGCGGAGCTGTTCGACACGTGGCGCGAGCCCAAGCTCGTGGCAGCGGCCGTGCGCGAGATGCAACAGCCTCACATCCTCGCCGCCTTCCTCCGCCCCGCGAGCGTCTGGGCGGGGCAGCCGGTGCATGTGGACGTGTGCTCGGTCCGAGACGACACGAAGACGGACTCGGGGCTGAAGCCCCTCTTACGGTGCTTGGTAGATGGCGAGGCGGCAGAGCTGGGTGATGTGGCGCTCAATTCGCGACTCGACGAGATCTGGTCGGGCGAGATCGAACTGGGTGATGCGCCCGGTGCTCGAGAGCTGAGATTTGAGCTGGTCGCCGGAGACGAGACACTCGCATCGGTCACGCGCACCGTCACGAGCGTTGAGGACGACCCGCGCGACGTCGACGCGCTCGTTGCCTGCGTGGGCGGCGATCACATTCCGATTCGACGCGAGCTGGACCGGTGGGGCGTCGCGACCACGCACAATGCAGCGTCGGCGGATGTCGTCATCTCGGTGCCACGCGATTGGGGCGCGCCCGTCGCCGACGGGTACCTCGATCTTCTGCAAAGCGGCAAGACCGTGGTCCTCCTCGTCCCCAACCCCGGTCCCTTGCGCTGGGCGATGGACGCCTTCGGCATCGAGGGCCGGATCCAGACCGGCATCGGAAACTGGTCGCCCGTCTCGCACTATGTGGTGGAGAAGTCGCTGCAGGATGGGCTGCCGCCCGACCGGTTGCTCGGGCAGGCATACGCGGGAGTCACGCCACGGCACTGCATCGTCACCGAGGCCGGCGAGACGCTGGCGGGGGGGGGGGGGGGGGGGGGTGTGTACACCCCCCGCCCACACCCACACACAGCCGCACACGACCAAGCACCGCCACCGCCCCCGAACAAGAAGCCCCCAGAGCATGCATGGAGTACGCAAGCCGGAGGGGGGGGGGGGGCAAGCTGCATTGGTGCTGCGCCTGTGGGGGGGGGGGGGGCTGTCGTACACCCGCGGCCACATCCTCGACAAGCAATACGACTTCTGGTGGGGGAAGACTTGCCTGGAAATGCCCATCGCCAACGGTCGGCTGATCGTCAGCACCTTCGACCTGCCGAATCTGGTCGCCTGGAATCCCGTCGCGGCGAAGCTCGTCCGCAACCTGCTGCGGCATGCGATGCGGTGATGGTACTATTTCGCCCGCTCAATGACCACCTCATCCACCCACACCTCGCCCAGACCCATCCCCTCATCCTCATATCCCTTGATGACGATCTTCAACGCGAACTTGCGGGTGTCGTGCTCGGCGCGGAATGTCCCGGAGTATGGCGTCCACTGGTCCGTCGGCGCGACCTCAATCAGCTCCGAAACAAGCTCATGCCGCGAGCCTGGCCCGAGCCCCAGCCCCCATCCCTGACAGATAACCTCCGCCCGCGGGACCGTGCCCTTCAGCCGGAATGAGTAACGGTATTGCGCTCCGGACTCGACGTCGTAAGCATCGAAGCCCTCAAGACCCCTCAACTCGCTCCCATAGATCAGCCCCACGTTGATCCAGTGGCGCCCCTTATGCACCGCGTGACTCGGGTCCGCGTACCACTTCGTCGCTTCGAGGCCGGCGCTGCCATCGTCGCCGACATCAATCCGTCCGCCGCCCGCGCCGCCATAGAACGACCACGCGTCAGGCGAGTTCCCGCCGATCTCGCGATCCGTCACGAGCGGGCGAGGATTCAGCTCATCGGGAGGCTCGAAGTCGAGCGCCACAGCGCGCGACACCTCAACTAGCTCAGCCTCCATCGCCGCCGCCAGCCCCGCGTCATCCGTGATTTCCGACATCCGAAAGGTCGCGTCCGCCAGAGTGTCCAGCAGCGCATCGGCAAGGTCCGGATCGTATTCCGTCCAGCCCTTCCCCGCCTCATACAGGTACTGGTGAAGCGCCACCATTGCGTCCTGCACCGATTGCGCCGCGTCCGGCGCCTGATCACCCCAGCAGAGCCGCAGCGCCGCGCGGATCGACTCCGCGGGATCGTACGCATCCGGGTTCCACATGTAGTCGGCGAAGGTCAGCAGGCTCGGCAGGTAGTGCCACGATGCGTTCGCGTTGAGGTGGATTCCCGGGCCGTCGAGGAGGTCCGGCAGATCGTCGGGGAACGTATTCCGGAATGGGTTGAACGCGCATCCCACCCAGAACGGCTGGAAGTGCGCGTAGATCGTGTTGTCCCACAGGAATGGCTTGCGCCCGGTCGTCTCGGTCCACGCGAGCACCTCGCGGTCGGCGATCCGCCGCGACCGCACCACCGGCCCCGTCCAGTAGACAAGCACGTCGCCGGGCACGTTCTGGCAGAGCTTGGCGACATCGTCGTTCGCCGGCCCGTGGTACCACCCGACCATCGGGCAGAGGATGATGCCGACGTTCGCGTGCTCCGCCTTCAGAACCCGATGCACCTCGTTCGTGAGGTAGGCCGTGAACTCCGCCGTGTCGGCGAAACGCTCTTTCTCGGCCTCGGAGAGGTACTCCCACTTCGCCCAGTCGTTGAAGTCGATCTCCACCCACTCAAATCCCGCGCCGATCGCCCAGCGCAGCCGGTCAATGTAGCTCTCGACCTCGTCGGGCTTCGTCACGTCAATTCGCGGTCTGAAGAACGGCGAGAGGAACACGCCAGGCTCGACCACCCCATCGCGCTTAGCAACTTCGCCGACTGTCTCCCACACATCCAGGCACCGCTCCGACGGCTCCAGCCACGTGCCGGCTCGCTCGTTGTGATACTGCAGGCCGTATGCGTTGAGCTTGTATTGCGGTAGCAATTCCGCGAAACCCTTGGCCGCCTCCGCGTCGCCCATCGTCGCGCTGACCTTGACGAGCCGCACCCGGTACGTCGGCCAGTCGATGATCCCGACTCTGGGCACGTGGGCCCCACCGTCGTCCGCTTCGATGAGCTGCCGCAACGTCTGCAGCCCGTAGTAGCACCCGCGCTCGTCATAGCCGATGATCGACATGCCCGACGGCCCGCGCACGCGCTCCGAACGCAACGCGTAGCCATCCGCCACCCGCGCCCGAGCAGGGAGTTCCTGGCGCTTCGCCGTGAGAATCTCAAGCTCGCGGAGGCGCTTAGGCATGCCGACCCAGATGAGCTGCAGCGAGGGGTGCGCGTCGCTCCCACGCTCGACCACCGGTAGAGCCTTCGCTCCAAGTTCACGCAGTCGATCGTTGACTTGGCGGATCCCCGCCGCGACCTGCGGCGAGCCATCCGTCGCATCGACGAACGCCGCGTATGGCCGCCGCGAGTCCGACACCCGATTCCGGCCGTGCTGCCACTCGATTCGCTTGGGCAATGGGAGAAGTCGCGGGCGATCGGCGTGGGCAACGGTCATCGTGACAAGTCCTCCAATGAGCAGGACGGTGAGGTCAAGACGGGTGGGCAACATGAGCGCGTAGCCTCCAGGCACATTTGCTCCTTTGGTTCCTCACGCTGATCGCCCGACCTCTCGCTACTCAGGAGGTGACGCCCGTCGCGCGGTCCAAACGCTACGAAATGTCCCACCCGGAGGTGCGACCACATGGCTGACCAGCTATTCACGCTGACTGACTGGTACCAAGCCCAACGCGATTGGCCCGGTCTCGACCCGGCGCCGATCTCATGCGACGTGACGCCCACCGAGGTCGAGGCGGGCGCCCCGTGCCTGCTTGAGGCGCGCTTCACGGCAACCGACGATCTGCCCCCCGGCGCGGCCATCTACTTCGAGTACCCATACGGCTGGGGCAAGTGGCTGGGACGGTGCTACGGCTCGCGCGGACCGGTGCCTCGCAGTAACGGCCTGGCCCCCGGCATGGGCGTCACTATCGATGCCATCGGGCCAGATGACGCGTGTTGGGACGATGAGCTGGAGGTCATGGACTGCGACCGCTTCCTGGTGCTTCGGCTCACCGTGCCGGAGGTCGGTCTGACCAGTGGCGAGACCTGCAAGCTCATCTTCGGCGCGCCTCCAGGCGCTCCCGCGCGAGCGCAGAAGTGGGCGCAGCGAGCGGTCTTCGCCACTGGCGTCGACATGGGCGAAGGCACAATAGCGCCCGCGCGGCCTCAGCCGGCGCTCGATGTAACCGGCGGCCCGGCGGACCGCCTCAGCATCCACGCGCCCGCGACGCCGACGCCCGGCGAGCCCTTCTCGGTCCACGTCCAGGCGCGCGATCGTGTTTATGAGAATCCGGCGGAGTCCCACTCGGGCGTCGCCTCGCTCCACATTGCGGGCCACATCAGCATCAGCGACCGCCCCCACCTCGCCGACGGCCGAGCAACGGTCACCGCCGAGATGGGCGAGGGGATTGGCTGGCTGACCGCACTCGACACGGCGACCGGAATCGCCGGAGCCGGCGATCCCATCGGCGCGGGTTTCCTGATCGATGGGGACCGCATCTTCTTCGGCGACATTCACGGCCAGGTGCGCGACAGCATCGGCACGGGCACGCATGAGGAGTACCTGGGCTGGGCGCGCGATGTCGAGCGCCTCGACTTCTGCTCCCCCGCGAATCACTACGGTGGCCGCGAACACGCCGACGAACGGACATGGGCGCGATGCGTTGACGCGACCAACGCCTTCAATGCCCCCGGCGAGTTTGCCACGCTCGTCGCCTACGAGTGCGCCCCGTCGGACGGGCATCGAAACGTCTACTGCCGAGGCGATTCCGGCCGTCTCTTCCTGCACGGGGGGCTCACCGACCCCGGCGCGCGGGTCATGCCCGAGCTGGTGGATCGGCTGACCGAGGCCGGGAGTGACGTCTTCATCGTGCCGCATCACCCCAACTTCTGCTCGCCCGTCGACTGGACGAAGTGGGGCGGCAGGTATCAGCGGCTCGTCGAGATCGCCAGCCAGTGGGGCGTCAGCGAGGAGGGCCCCGTCCACTCCGTTCGACACGCGCTGAACATGGGGCACCGGCTGGGAATCATCGCCGGCAGCGACACGCACATGGGCACGCCGGGCCGCGCGCACCAGGACTGGGGGCAACCGTGCGGGCTCGCCGCAGTCATCGCTCCTGAACTCACGCGCGAGGCTATTTGGGATGCGCTGCATGGCCGCCGATGCTACGGCGTCTTCGGCGAGAGGATGCTCATCGACTTCCGTCTCGACGGGCAGATGATGGGTAGCGAGACCCGCGGAAGCGGGCCTCGAACAATGGCCACCCGCGTCGCCACCCGCACGCCCATCGCGTCGCTTGAGATCATCCGAAATGGTGAGGTCGCGCGCGCGTTCGACGATGCCACGGGAGACCGGCTCGCCGAAATGAAATGGACCGACGATGCGTCACTTGAGAGTCTGCTCCTGAAGCCGAGCTTCGATGAGATCGCCCCGTTCTGCTACTACTACCTCCGCGTCAAGACGGTGACGGGCAACATGGGGTGGAGCAGCCCAATCTGGGTCACGTAGACCGCGCCGCCACTGGGGAGCCCGCGCATGAGACGTTACCTGCTGGTCGCCATGCTGCTGATCGTGAGCGTCGGCACGGCAACGTGTGACGCTCCGACCGGGTTGCTGGCGCCGGGGACCGAGTGGGAGCACCCGTTCTACACCATCGATTCCGGTGTCGCGGGGCCGACGGTGTTGCTTGTGGGCGGCATGCACGGCGACGAGCCGGCGGGCTACCGAGCCGCCGATCAGATCCGCCACTGGCCCATCCACTCGGGTAGGCTGATCGTCGTGCCGCGAGTGAACACGCCGGGCCTCGCGGCCGGCACGCGTTACATGCCCGGCATTGAGGACAGAGCCCTCCGCAACGCGAATCGCAACTTCCCGAAGTTGGGCGAGCGCAATGTTGCCCAAACCCCGCCGTGCAAGGATCTGTGGCGGCTGGCGAAGGCCATTCGACCCGATTGGGTCGTCGATCTCCACGAGGGCTTCGACTTCCATGCCACGAATTCGAAGTCCGTCGGCTCAAGCCTCATCTACCGGACAGACGCCGGCATCGACGAGATCGTCGACCTCATCCACTCCACCATCAACGCGGCCATTGAAAAACCAAGCCGGAAGTTCGACAAGCTCACCGGCGGGCCCGTGAATGGCGGGATCTTGCGGGCCGCCGCCGAGCGTCTCGACGCCAAGGTCCTCGGGCTTGAGACCACGAGCAGAGACCAACCCATGTCGCTCCGCACTCGCCAACACCGCTTGATGGTCAGCACGCTGCTGCAGGAGATCGGAGTG
>CAZKUN010000008.1:44129-83838 GCA_964555935.1 uncultured Armatimonadia bacterium
CGTCGCGCTGTATGACGCCGCGGGGACGGGCGGCAAAGGCGTTCCGAGGCTCACAGAGATCCTCGATTCCGCCGAGTCCTACGTCGCGCAACACGTGGGACCGGCGGACATTCGGGCCGGCATGCTGAGCCAATTCGACGCCATCATCTTCCCCGGCGGCAGCGGCGGCGGCCAGGCCAGGGGGATCGGTGAGGACGGCGCGGACTTGGTCAAGTCATTCGTAGAGGGCGGCGGCGACTACCTCGGCATCTGCGCCGGGGGCTACCTGGCCTCATCGCGCTACTCGTGGTCGCTGGGGTTGCTGAATGCGAACTGCTACACCGGCCCCGTCCAGGTGCCGGGCGAGGGCACGAAGCAGCTTTGGTATCGCGGCAAGGCGACGATGGTCGAGATGGAGTTCACGGACGACGGCGAGGACTCTCTCGGAGCGGGCCTGCCCCGCAAGGTGAAGATCCGTTACATGAACGGACCGATCTTGTCGCCGGCGGGGGCCGACGATCTTCCCGACTACGAAGTGCTCGCGCGCTTCCGCAGCGAGAACTGGACGTACGAGCGCCAGAAGGGCACGATGATCGACACGCCGGCGATCGTGGCCGCGACCTGCGGCAGCGGGCGCGTGATCGTCATCAGCCCTCACCCGGAGTCCACTGATGGCCTCGAATCCGTCGTCACGCGCGCGATGGACTGGTTGTCTGCCGACTAGTCGAGCAGCCTGATCTGCACGTTCCTGTACGCAACCGGGCCGTGATCGCCCTGAAGCATCAGCGGGCCCTTCGCTCTCTCCGCGCCACCCATGTGCGCTCGCGTCGCCCCGCCGACCTCGACGTTCTCGTGGATCAGCACGCCGTTGTGCCGGACCTGCTCGAACTTCGCGTTAGCGATCTTCTGGCCGTCCGCATCGAATCGCGGCGCGCGGAAGATCGCGTCAAAGCTCTGCCACTCGCCGGGCGGCTTGCTCGCGTTCACCGTCGGCGGCGTCCCGCCAACGGGCGCCTCATTGATCCACTCGCAGTAGATGCCGCCACAGTCCGAGTAACTCGGCTCCTCGACGCCCCAACTGTCCAGCACCTGGATCTCGTAGTGGCCCATGAGGTACACGCCCGAGTTCGATCCACGCGGCACGTTGAACTCGATGTGCAGCTCGCATTCGCCATGTTCGAGTTCGGTGAGGATGTTCTTCGTGCGGCCAGTGTCGCCGTTGACGAAGACCCCCTCGCCCGGCTCTATCCCAAACAGCTTGGGATCATCCGCCGTCGGCCTCACCGCGCCGGCCACTCGCCACTCGTGCTCGCCTGGAACGGTCCACCCGTCGAGCGACGTCCCTCCGAAGAGCTGGATCCACTGACCCGTCTCCTGCGCGCTTGCCATATCAGTTCCCCCAGAGATGCAACACGCGACTGCGTACGCCAAACCTACCCGCATCGCTCGACTCCCATGACTACCATCAGATCATCCGCCGACCCTTCATCACCGCGTAAGTCCGATCCATGGCGAGGCCTACGGCGGCCTCGCATAGGCTCAGGTCGCACTCGGCCGCCAGTTCGCGCGCGAGGTCGAAGTTGTCGCCTGTCTTGTGACGGATGATGTCATAGACCTCCTCGCGCTCGGGCTTGATGGCCGATAGCGACGAGGAGTACTCAAGCATCGACGCGATCACCCCGCCGGCGTTCGCAATGATGTCCGGCGCGACGGCGATCCCCCGGTCCATCAGGATCCTCATCCCGCCCACGGTCGTCGGCATGTTCGCGCCCTCCACGACGCAACGCGCCTGGATCGACGGCGCGTTCGCCTCGGTGATAACGTCCCCCGCCGCCGCGGGAATGAGCGCGTCGACCTCCAACTCGAACAGGTGTTGGTTGTCAAACGCCGCGCCACCCGTGAATCCGCCGACAGTCGCTGCTTCCGCATAGTGCTCCGTCAGCCCGTCGATATCCAGGCCATCAGGATTGTACGCGCCGCCGTACAGGTCCGTGATAGCAACCACCTTGGCGCCGTTGGAAACCAGGTCCTTCGCGAGCGGGCGCCCGACATTGCCAAAGCCCTGGATGGCGACCGTGGCGCCGTCGGCCCCGACCGCGAGCACGTCCTCCAGCATCCGACGCGTGATGTACGAGCACCCAATGCCCGTGCTCTCGCGTCGCCCGGGCAGCCAGCCATGCAAGCCCTCGCCCTTACCGGTGACGGACGCGGGGTCTTGCGTTTCGTTGTAGATGAACGCCATCTCGTCTGGGCCCGAGCCCATATCCGGCGCGGGGATGTATCGGTGGGAGCTGAACATGTCGCGGAAGTACTGGGCGTAGTACTCGACCGCGTCGAGCGAGATAATCTTCTCAAACTCGAGGTCACGCGGCGTGCGGTCAAACACCTCATACATCTCGCGCATGTCAACGCGGATACCGGTCTTGCCGCCGCCAAACTCCACATCACACACCGCGCACTTCAGCGTCATCAGCCGCGCAAGCTCAATCGTCTCGTAGATCGTGACATCGGGCGCGAGACGTACGCCGCCCTTGTACGGGCCGCGCGCTGAGTTGTGGAGGGCGAGGCAGCCCCAGAAGTTGACGACCTTCCCGAGGATCTTGCACGGGATCCGGAAGATAGTGACATCCTGCGGGTTGATGAGTTCGTGGACATCCTCCTCGGGTATTCCCATCCGCTCGGCGGCCCGGTGCATCAGCCACACCGATCGGGTCTCCGGGCTGGGCGCTTCGAGGATCCTCTCCATCTCCGTCTCTAGCGGCATCGAATGCATGACAGCACCCCATTCCATGAATCAGTCTCGGCCAGCATCAATTCGCTATGCATGACAACAGGCGAACCCCCCCCGCGGGTATGTCGACAGTAAGTTCGCCGTCAGTGATAGGGATGACCTCGCCCGTCTGCAGATCAATTGCCTCCGTTGCGCCGACCGATCGCCTCACGCGCACCTTCGCGGTGACATCCTCCGGGCACAGGTACTCCGAATCTACGAGCACGAGGTGGTAGCCAGCCTCAATCTGCTGGGTCGCGAGAAACGCATCGGCACAGACAGACGGGAGTCGATCGGCGCCGCGCCAGAGCGCCGCGCTGACTGACGGGTGCCGACCCCCGCGTCAACGCGCCAACGGTGGATCTGGGGTGTAGCGTCACCGAAACAGACCTGCTGACCAGGTGGATGTCAGGCTACTCGAACGTCGCCGTCACCCGGTAGAGAACTTGGTCGCGGACGAGGAGCCACTCGGCCTGCGAGTTGGTGACAAGGGACGGCCACGCCAGGCGGTCGTAGAGAGGGCCGACAGGCTCATGGTCGATGACGATCTGCCACGGACCATCGGCCTCGGGTCGGATCATGTAGACTGCGTGGCGGGTGTTCGGCGTGAAGTGGGGCTTCGAGGCCCCCGCCCCCTTGGGGCCCGGCTCGCCATCCACCACCGTGCGACCACCACCCTCTTCACGGGACCAGAACGCGATGTGCGGGCCTTCGGGCGTGAAGACGACCGTCAAGTTGTCCCTCGGGCAGAGCGTCGGCTCGTCATCGATAACCAGGAACTCCTCATCCTCCTCGGCCTCCGCCGTGTAGTAGACGTGGCGGCTGTCCTCTGAGAACTCCGGCCGGCCCACCCGCTCGAAGGCGGGGCCCTCAGCGCCGTCCACGATCGCCTTCGCCCGCCTCTCCCCCGTTGGCAGCCTGGTGCTGGATGTGCATGCGTATCGGCGGCTGTCTGGGCTGAAGACCGCTCCCGAGACCCACCTGCCGGTCTCGCCTTCCTCACCATCCATCACGAGGCACTCCATCTCGCCCGTGCGAGCGATGTAAGCCAGGTGGTTGCCGTCGGGGCTGAAGCGCACCCTACCGGCGTCGATCCCATCGTAGGCTGCGCCCGGCCGGCCGTCCAATACCACGTGCCACGCTTCGCCATCCTGGGCGACATAAGCGAGGTGAGCCCCGTCGGGCGCCAATACCGGCTCAGAGACGTAGTCGTAGAACGGACCAGGTACGCCGTCGACCACCAGCGTCCACTTCTCCTCGGCCCACGCCCGGTAGATCGCGATAGTCCTTCCCTGGTAAGTCGTCACTTGCGGATCGCCAATCCACCCATATTCGGGGCCGGACTCGCCGCGAAACACAGCCGTCTCGCTCGGGAACTCGGATGAGGAATCGCGGGTCACGACGTAGGCGAGTTCGGACGCGTCCGCACCGAGGACCAGCCTGCTGATGGCGTGTTCCGAGCGCGCGCGCTCCACGCTGTCTACGATCACGAGATGCTCGGCATCGCGTCGCGCCACGTATGCGACATGGGCGCTGTCCTCGCTGAAGATCGGCTTCGAGACCCAGTCAGACTCCGGGCCATCCTCGCCGTCGAGCGTTACGAGCCACTGGCCGTCGCGACTGACCGCGGCGGCGACGTGACCGCCGTCCGGGCTGAACACGAGGCTGCGGACGAGGTGGTCGTCGTACGTTCCCCTCTCCTTGGCGTCGATGAAGTGGACGACTTGCCCATCGCGCCGGATGAACCACGAGGTGTGGCGCCGGTCTGGACTATAGGCCTGGCGGCCGATCCGATCGGCCTTTGCGGGCGCCGGCCCGAGCGCTTCCTCGGTAACGGTCACCTCCGTCGCGGAGAGACCCGGCCAAAGGATGAGCGCTGTTAGACCGCCGGCGAGGGGGCCTCTCACTGGGCATCACCTCCCGGAGCCGGCTCCATGAACGTGTGGCTGACCCGGACCACTCGCTCGAAGGGCCAGTCGACCATCACCAGGTACTCTATCTTGCCGTCGCTGAAGTGTGGCCTGGCCATCGGGTAGGCATACGATGGGCCCATCCAGAGGTCATCGATCACAAGCCGCCGGTCGAACATGTCGTCCACCCGGAAGTAGGCGACGTGGCGGCTGTCGGGAGTGAACACAACCGCGCAGGCGGGTTCGCGCCCCCACCAGCCCCCCGCCGCGTATTCCTCTCCATCGACCACCACGACTCCCTCCGTGTCACTGATCTTGGCCCGGTACGCGAACCTCCGACTGTCGGGGCTGAAAGTCAGCTGGGCCACCTCGGCATGATCCGGCCCCTCCTCGCCATCGACGACGACGAGGGCGGTGGCTCGGTGTTCGCCGTAGGAAGCTGCGTAGGCGACGCGTTGGCTATCGGGGCTGAACGTGATGCTGTGGGCCCCGTCGTATTCCGGTCCGGGCTCCCCGTCGACGACGGCCACCCACGACTCTCCGCGGCCAGCGATGAAAGCGAACCGTCGCCCGTCCGGGCTGAAGGTCATGGCATCCGAGTACGTCTCGTCACACTTCGCGACAACGACCCCATCGAGATAGACGGCTCCCTCGTCGCCATTCTTCGCGAAGTAGGCGAGGCGGGTGCCATCGGGGCTGATGGCGAGCCATTCAACCAAGTCATGCTCCGGCCCTTCGACGCCGTTGTGGACGGTGATCCACTTCTCGCCCTTCTTGGCGCGGTGCGCGAAGCGCGGCTCCGGCGATAGGGCCGCGACGTGGATTGCCACCTGGTTCCGGGAGTCGCCGAGGTCGAAAGTCGGTCCCTCCTTCCCGTCAATCACGACGCGCCACTGTAACCGGCCCTGCACCGTCCGGGCGGCAGCGTAGATGACGTGACGACTGTCGCGCGTGAACTGCGGGGCACCGTACATCCGATGGTGCGGCGGATCCACCCGAGACCCACCGTCCATCACGTCATAGGGGCCATGGCGGGCGCCATCGACGACTGCGTAATTGCCGGCGCCGGTTTCCCAGGCGCAATACGCGTGCCGTCGGCTGTCGGGGCTGAATGAGAACCCGGAGATGTAACGGTATGGCCGTCCCTCTCGACCATCCAAGACCAAGACCTCCATGTCACCCTTATCTGCTACATAGGCGACCCTCCGGCCATCGGGACTGACTGCGATCTTGCCATCGTCGATGTCCCGGTACGCGCGTCCGGGTTTGCCGTTGAAGGAAACGCGATTGGCCCATTTCGTCCCATCGAGCCACGCGACGTAGAGTTGATCGCGCGAGAACTTGAGCGAGTCAAAGCCGTCCTCTGGTAACGTCCCAAGCGGCGTCTCGATGGGATCGGAGAGGTGGAGGGTGGCTTGGGCATCCTGGCCGGCGGCCTTCGAGAAGAGCGCGGCGACGAGGAGACAACTCCAGCAGAACGGAGCGCGCAGTCTACACATCATTCACACCCCCCCGCGCCAGAATGGTGTGACAGGGCATGCAGGCATCCTCCCTGTGGTGATGGGCATCCTGCTCCTGGCGCGCCAGCGCCGATGATCGCGCGGCCGTCGACATCGAGGTCATTATTACCACATAGGCCCGTTCAGACAGACGAATGAACTGCGTCAATCGCCTCGCGTCGTCCACGCATCGCGGGGCGACCATTGCTTCTGGCGAATGCCCCGGCGGAGACGCAGGTTGGCTCGGCGGCAGGTTGGGCGAGCGCGACCGAGGCCAATACGATGGCGGTAACCATGGGCGCGGACCCCTTGATTGAGAGTGGTTGGAGCTGGCTTCAAGGCCCCTACAACTGGGCCTGTCGGATCTGGAAATCCGACCTACGGGGTCCACAGCCAGCTCTAGTTTCGTCGGCAGGCAGGCGGAGGCCTACCCGCCGCAAGGAGACATTGCCTTGGCGCGCGAACTGCAGCGCAACCAACACGCGAGAGGATCCGCCGATGCGCTCAACCTGTCTGCTGGCGTTGTTGCTCGCCGCGCCGTCGCACGCGCTGACCGAAGCCGAATTGACCGCCGTCCGCGATGGCTTCGACGCGCGGCGAGACGAGGTCCTCAAGGCCCAGGTCGCCGACCCTTACCCGCCCGAGGGAGTCTGGCACTACGCTGACTTCGCCCTGGCCGCGCTGTACCTCAACGAGCGTGTCGACGAGGCCAACGAGGCCATCCTGCACATCCGCCGCGAGTTCCCCGTCGATCCCGAGCCCCAGCGAGAGCCAGGCGAGCCCGAGCGCGATGACTTCCACTGGAGCATCAACATTCTCCAGCGAATCTACTTCATGTTCTCCAGCCAGAGCAGCGTTCATCCCGGCCGTCTCAGCGCCGAAGCCGAAGCCGCGCTGCTTGAGATCTTCTGGGAATCCGCTCGCAAGCACTGCACCATCGATCAGCCAAGCCTCGACCGCGTCTGGTGGATCTGGGGCAGCGAAAACCACGGCGCGATGAAGTGGTCCGGTCACTGGGGCACCGCCCACATCCTGGCGAAGGCGCCGACGCACCGCGACCGCACCTATGAAGACGGTTCGACCCCGGCCGAGATGGCCGCCGCGTGGGATGGGTTCTTCAAACTCTACGCCTCGGAGCGCGCGAGCAAGGGCATGCTGGTCGAGATCGCTTCGACTTACGGCAAGTACACGCTCCAGGGCTGGTACAACATGGCGGACTTCGCCGCCGATCCCGTGTTGCGGGATCGCATGAAGATACTGCTCGACCTCTTCTGGGCCGATTGGGCTATCGAGCAGATCGACGGCGTTCGAGGCGGCGGCAAGCACCGCATCTACGCCGGCAACACCTCCACGCGGGGCATCCGCTCCAGCGCGACGGGCATGTCGTGGTATTACTTCGGCCTCGGCATCGCGAAGTCGCGGCACCCGGGCCACATGTGCGCGGCGACGAGCGACTACCGCCCGCCGCTGTGCGTCATCGACATGGCGCTCGACGTCGAGGGTCGTGGCGTTTACGAGTTCACCTCCCGCCGCCCCGGCCTCAATGTGGTCCCCAAACCACCAGACGCCGACTGGCAGACGTACGTGCTCAGGCCGGACTACGGGGGCATCCTCCGCTACACATATTGCACGCCTGACTTCATCATGGGCACGAGCATGGTCGAGGCGCGCCCCCACACGGACTGGTCGAACATCAGTAGCCAGAACCGCTGGGACGGCGTCGTCTTCGCCGGGCACGTGGACGCCTGCATCTTCTCCCAGCCACTCAAGCCCGAGCGCGGGAGCGTCTACAACCAGCATTGGTCCGTCCAGCGCCAGGGCGTCCTCATCCTGCAGAAACTCACCGGCCACAACCACGCCCACGCCCAGCGCGTCTGGTTTCCCACGTGCTTGCCCCGCGAGGAGGAGGGCGAGTGGGTCTTCGTTGAGGCGCCCCAAGCCTACGGAGCCGTCCGCGTCGTCACCGGTGGCACCGAATGGGGACCTGCCGAGCCTCACGATGGAGCCGAGGGCGAGTGGCTGACATGTGAGGACGAGTTCACGCCGATCATCATGGAGGTCGCGCGCAAGTCTGACTTCGCCGACCTCGATGCCTTCCAGTCGGCAATATTGGCCAACCCGCTGACCGTCAACGGAAACGTGCTGACGTATGAGAGCAGTCACTACGGCGATACATTCACATGGTACGTGGACGAGTCATCGCCGCCGGAAGTCAATGGCGCGCCCATCGACTACGCGCCGGACGAAGTCTACGAGAGCCCCTTCATCCAAGGGGGCTGGGACGCGGGCGTCGTCACGCTGACGAAGGGCGAGCGCGCGGTAACCCTTGACTTCACCAGGGAGTAAAGAATGCCCATGCTCAAGACTGCGGCCATCGCCGTCGCGCTACTTGCCTGCTGTCTCACCTCGGGTCGATGCGCGCCGGAGAAGACCATCTTCGCTCACTTCTACTACTGGTACCCGATCAACGCCGGGATCGTGACCCACCACGCGCCGGAGGGGCACTTCGACCGGGACGATGTGAGCTGGTGGAAGGGCGAGATGCGCAACGCCCACTACGCCGGCATCGACGTGCTGGCGTTGATGTACTGGGACGTGCACTCGTACAACCCCGCCGCGCTGGAGGTAATGCTCCAGGCCGTCCGCGAGATGGATGCCGCGGGCGAGCCGCATCCCAAAGTCTGCATGCACCTCGACGGCATCGAACACGTGGCAAACGTCTTGGACACGCGCCCGGTCACTACGTGTGACCTGACCGATCCCGCCTCGCAGGATGCCGTCGCCGACGCGTTCGTCAACTTCTTCAGCTTCTTCAAAGAGCGGGAGATGCTCGATCTCTGCTTCCGCCACGAGGGGAAGCTTGTCGCCTTCGTCTACAGGCCGGAGTACCGCGCCTACACCAGCCGGATCGACGATTCCGCTGCTGAGGTTTGGCGTGAGGGCCTCCGCGACGAACTAGACGAAGAACTCTACCTCGTTCTCGAAACGGCGTACGCGACCGCCCAATGGGCCCCGACGCAGACCGACCTTCACTGCACGACCGCCGACAACTACTTCCGTTGGGACGCGGCGCTAGCGGGGGCGCTCATGGAGGCGCGCGGAGACTTCCCAATCGCCACCATCGGCCCTGGTTTCGATCCACGAGGGCAAGATTCCACCAGCACGCGCATCCGCCACCGCAGGCAGGGCTTCACCTTCCGCAACGACTTCCGCAAGGCGATTTCGTCGGACGCTCCGTGGTTGGTCATCGAGACATTCAACTTCTTCGAGGAAGGCACCGACATCACCGAGACCCAGGAGTTTGGGCGCCAATACCTCGACATCGCGCGGAAATACTCGGCCCGGTTCAAGGGACGGCCGGAGATCGCCCCACATTGAGGAGCGTGCCACATGAATAGACGACGATTCATCTCCACCACGGCGTGCGGGGCAGGCGGATTGGCCATGAGCCGGCTTGGGTCCGGTCAGAGCGACGAGCGCCCGAACATCCTCTTCATCACCGTCGACGACATGAACTGCGACTCCGTCGGCGCCTTCGGGTGCTCCATCCCAGGCATCACGCCGAACATGGATCGGCTCGCGCAGGAAGGCATCCGGTTCGAGCACTCGCACCTAAACATAGCCGTCTGCCAGCCCTGTCGCGAATCGATCACCACCGGTCGTTACCCCCACAACAGCGGCGGCGAGGGGTTTGAGCCAATCCATGAGGACGTGCCGACGCTGCCCGAACTCCTGGGCGGCCAGGGCTACCTCAACGGCATCTTCGCCAAGAGCGGACACTACGCGCCCTTGCACCGGTACTTCTGGGATGTGAGGGTGCTCCCCAAGAATCTCGGAGGAGGTCGCGACCCATCCAAGTTCTACGCGTACGCTCAGGACTTCTTCGGCCGAGCGAAGTCGGAGGGACGCCCGTTCTTCCTCCACGCCAACTCGGTTGATCCCCACCGGCCCTTCCCCGGCAGCGCGCAGCTCGCCGGCAAGCCCAAGAACGCCCGGGCGATCTACCCCGACGTCCGCCGGGCCATCACGCCCGACGAGGTGATCATTCCGCCCTTCCTGCCGGACCTTCCCGACGTCCGCAAGGAGATCGCTGAGTACTTCACCTCCGTGCATCGCGCGGACGAGACGGTGGGAGAGCTGCTGCGCGCCCTGAACGAGTCGGGCCAGGCCAACAACACCATCGTGCTGCTCATCAGCGACAACGGGATGGCGTTCCCCTTCGCCAAGACCAATGTCTACAACGCCAGCACGCGGACGCCACTGATGGTCAGGTGGCCGGGGCACATCACGCCGGAGACAGTCGATTCCGAGCACATGCTGTCGTGTGTCGACATCATGCCGACGCTTCTCGACGCATCCGGCGTCGCTCATCCGGAGGGGCTTGACGGGCGTTCGTTCCTAACGGTGCTTAAGGGCGGAGAACAGGAGGGAAGAGAGTCGATCTTCAGCGTCTTCCACGAGACCTCGGCCAAGCGGCGCTTCGAGATGCGCTGCCTGCGGACGCGGGACCACTCATACATCTACAACGCGTGGTCTGACGGGGAGAACGAATTCAGAAACGAGTCTCAGAGCGGGCTGACGATGAAGGCCATGCGGCGCGCCGCCGAGACTGACGACGCGATCGCCGCGAGGGTCCACCACTTCATCTATCGGACGCCGGAGGAGTTATACGACCTGCAGGGCGATCCAGACGAACTCGTCAACCGGATCGGCGACGAAGCCGAATCTGCGCGCATCGCGGCGATGCGCGCCGGGCTGGACCAGGTAATGCAACAGTCCGGCGACCCGTTACTGGAGACGTTTAGGCAATACGTCTCAGCCTAGTCCTCGTGCGGGAACTCGCCCCGCAACCAGCGATCGAGGAGGCTGTTCGGGTCAATCCCACGTTCGCCGGCGTTCATCGTCCGGACAACTGACCGTCTGAACGCCCCGCCCGCACGGCGAGCGGTAAGTTCCGCCACGAAGGGCTCTTTCGCAGGGCGACCGCGCGCGTCGACTGCAACCACCACATCAGGCCGCGCCCCATCCTCCGCGCCCCGAGCACACGCCACGCCACATTCCTTCGTATCGAGTTGGACGCACGTGCCGGCCGGGTACTCGCCGAGCATGTCGGCGAACCACTCCACAAGCTTCGGGTCCAGGTGGCCGTTGGTCATGTCCTTCATTTCGCCAATCGCCTGATCGGGACGCAGCGGCGGCCGATACGGGCGGTGCGTCGTCAACGCGTCGTACACGTCCATCAGCGCCACGATCCTACTCAGGATTGACAGCTCCCGGCGCGTGCTGGTCCGCGGATACCCCGTGAGGTCAGTCTTCATGTGGTGCTCGAACGCGACAATCGCCGCCGACGGCGGCAGGTCCGGGTGCTCGAGAAGCGTCGCTGCCCCGTCCACGGGGTGACGCTGGATCGATTCCCACTCATCCTGAGAGAGCCTGCCCGGCTTGCGCAGGACCTCGTTCGGCACGTGTGCCTTGCCCACGTCATGAAGCATCGCCGCCACGCCTAGTTCCTGCAGTTCCGCCGGGTTGAAGCCAAGCGCTTCGCCGAACGACAGGCTCATCAGCGACGCGTGGACGGAGTGCTCGAAGCTATACTCGTCATGACCTTTCAGGCTGGCCAGGCCGACGCCTGCAGACGCGTCCCCGGCAATCCGCGCCACCATCTCGTCGTTCACGACGGCCGCACCGGAGACGTCGATCTCGCGCCCAACGCGCACCGAGTGCATTGCGCCGCGGACCGTGCTCAGCGCGCTCCCATAGACCTCCGACAGCCGCGTGCTCTCGTCATCACCTGCCACGAACATCAACTGGTCGATCCGGACTTGGCGGACGCCGGCGCGAGAGAGGAAGCCCTTCACCCCACCCACGCGGGACATCTCGGCTTCGTTCGCGCAGAGCGCCTCCACGAGCGACGACAGCTCCCTGGCATTGACCCCGGAACAGAGCGTGATGCACTGGACCGTGCGTTCGCAGATCGCGGCGATGAAGCCCTCGGGAACGGGCCGCCCGATGAACAGACGTCGTGATCCGTCGACTAGCTCGCCACTGATGTGCTTGACGCTGACTTCCTCCGCCCCACAAAGCGCGAGGTCAAACGCCCGCTCGGCTTCTCCGACTTGGTGCATCAGTGCCGGATGCCCCGCCGGGTAGAGTTGCGCGCTCGTCCACGCTTGGGCAAGCGCCACGAAGGCCTCTTCCACGGGATCGGCGCCGATGACGCCCGCGCCTACTTCAGTTGATAGCTGTTGTCCCGAGATTGCTTCAGGCGGCATGACTGTCCCCCTGGGCGTCGTCATCGCCCGCTGATGTATCGAGGTACCGCTGAGCGAGTCCCGCCAGCTTACGAATGCGCGGACTGCGCTCATCGCTCACGCGCTCGGCGAGCGCGCGCAGCGACGCCGGAGTCGCTATCTGCGCGAGCGCCCTCGCCGCCGCCACTCGCAGTTGGTCGTTGCGTTTCTGCCCCATCCAGCTTGGCTTCCGTACTATCTCGGCTAGAGTCGGCGTTGCCCCACGGTAGCGCAGACGTCCAAGACCCCGCGCGACAGCAACGTTTAGCGCCTGGGTGCGGTCCAACGGAGAGAATGGGCGAAGCTGCTGAAACAGTTGGTCGCCCGCGCCAGAATCATCCGCCAGCGCAAGGTAAGCGGCGGCCGCGCAGGCAATGCCCATTTCCGAGTCGCGCAGCGCCTGCGACAACAGATCGATGAACTCCTCCGGCGACTTCCCGATGCCCTCGATGATCTCCCATCGCAGCGGGTAGAAGCCCTCGTTCAATATCTGGGACAACTCGACGCGCT
Organism: uncultured Armatimonadia bacterium; assembly: GCA_964555935.1. Classification (GTDB taxonomy): domain Bacteria; phylum Armatimonadota; class Zipacnadia; order Zipacnadales; family VGFC01; genus CAZKUN01. Next base: position 57,088 of record CAZKUN010000008.1, read on the forward strand.
CCGCGTCGCCGCCCCGCGCGACCAGCACGCCGATGACATCGCGCGCGACGTCCGTATCGATATCTGTTACGCGCCGGGTGAGACCGACGCCGTCCTGTCTCGCGTAACCGCGGTTGCTCGCCTCCGTCAGTACCGTGGCAATGAGCATGTTGGTCTCGGGCGTGACCCACTCCTCATCGCCGCCCAGCAACCTCAGCAGGGCCCCGCGCCCCTCATCATCCGTATACGCGAGCGCGGTCACCAAGGCGGCGCGATCGTCCGCGTCAGCTCCGGCCAAAGCGCCTGCGAGCGCGCTCGACTGCTCCCAGGCTCCCAACTCGTTGAGCGCCGCGGCGGCATCCGCTTCCGCGACCTCGGGCAGCGGCGATTCCGGACCGATCAGGCCCACCAGCCCAACGGCAACCGACACGACCGCCGCGGGCCGCTCATCCTCCGATATCTTGGCTAGCGCATCCCGGAGCGACGTGAGTATCGCCGCGTGGCGCCCGCGCGGGTGAGGCAGAGCGAGTAAGTCGATGCACAGAAGCGCCCGAGGGGCCCACTGGTCAGGCCCGACAGCATCCGCCAGCGCGCTCGCCATGGATGCTCGGCGCTGTTGGCTCTCCGTCAGGGCCATCTGCTTGAAGCCCGCGCCGCCCTCCGTCGCGTCCTCTCGCAAGCTGCGCATGACCAGGCCCATCGTGTTCTCGAAGACATCCTCCGCCATCCCATCGTCAACCAGCGACTCGCGAAGCGCCGGTTCGATTTCCTTCAGCCGCTCAGGGTCGCCCGTTATTCGCTCGAGCAGCCGCCGCTGGACCACGGACGCCTCGTTCGAGACGTCATGGGGCGCTCGACGCACGATCTCTATGATCTCTTCGGTCGAGAGGTGCTTGGCAATGTCGCGGAGCGCCTGGTAGCTCTCGGACGCCGTATCGCCCACGGCTCGAAATGCCAGAGCCACCAACTCCGGCTCCATCTCGCGGACGGCGCTCGCGAGTCCTGCGGCCACCCGTTCGGGGCCCACGCCGCTTGTTTCGGCCCCCACATCGGATAGCCGCTGCAGCGACCGCGCCAAGGCGTCGCCGGCTTCTTCGAGCTTCTCTATCCGCACATCGCCGACCATCACGTGCTGCGCGCCTTCGGACGCATCATCGGGATCCATGCCGAACGCAGCCAGGACAGCCGCTTGCAGCGCGGCGGCCAGGTCACTGGGGGAATCCAGCATCGCCAGCGCCTGGGCGCACTGCTCGTCGGACAGTTCGCCTGGGGCTTTCGTGCTCTCGCCGACCAGCTTCATGATGAACGCGCCGTCGTCGGGGAGGTCATCGTCCTCGGTCGTGCCGGGATCCGTCTTGGCGACGAACCCCGCGTAGTCGATCTGCTTCACCTGCAGGGCCCGCGCCTTCGCGGCTTTCAACCGTTCCTTGAGAGGCGGCTCATCATCGTCTTCGGACGGCGTCATCATCTCCAGCAAGAGACTGATCTCGCGGGGCGTCATGCCCGGCCGCACGGTCACGCCGGCGATGCCTTGGTTCCACCACAGTTCCGCAAGGATCCTGAGAGCCCCATCCTCGTCAGGGAGGTCTTCGCCATCCACCCGCAGCACGTCGCGCGCGCAGATGATATCAGCCTCGGCGCGTTCACCCAGCAATTCGCGCAGCGCCGTCTCCGCCGCTTCGACTGCCTCGGCGTGACTGAGGTGCTCGGGCGGGTAGAGTGCCCTCATGCCGGCAGCTCGTCTGAGCTGTCGGATGGCTACGCATGGGTTCTCACTCATCAGATTCTACTTACCACAGTGCCTTGAGAATCGCTAGAGGAAATGTAAACAAGGGGTAACTAAGAGACCTTCGCTGATGACCCAAGCACCGACATCAGCCCCGGATCCGCCCGAATCCAGGTCGGCTGCAATAGCGGCATCTCAACACGCAACCACCATCACGGCCTCGCAAGCGCGACAGATCCTGGCTCCACCGTGACCGGCCCGGTCAGGGATGCGCCTGCATCCGCCGCCAGCGTCACAGGCTGCTCGGTGGGGTTGAACAGAGCCACTACGAGCTTGCCGGATACCTCGCAGGTGAGCCCCCACACGCCCTCGGCTTCCACCCGCCGCACGTTCACAGGGGGAGCCGCGCCATCCGGGAAGACCGTCACCACGTACCGCACCGGATCGCCGGGCTCCGCCTCGAAGCTCTCGCCGCCGGTCCGCAGCGAGATGGCGTGATTCGGCGTCGTCTTCTTCGCGTATCCCGGTCGCGCCGGACCAGCCGAGATATCAGCGAAGTTGTGCTCATCGATCCGCGCGCGCATCCGGCCACACGTGTACAGACCGAGGTCACCGTCATGCGTAACGGCTCGAGTCGGGCCAAGACGGATCTCCCCGCCGAGATACGGCACGGTCTGCGCTTCCTCCGCCTCAAGCTCAACCAACCCCACGAGCCCGACAGGGGTCAGCAACCATACTTGCGTCGCAATCCATGGAGTCGGCTCAACCACGCGGTCGGGGATGCTGTTGATGTAGGGCTTCCGCGGCGAGTAGCGAGCGCCGAGCGCCGCCACGTCGCCGTCGATCACCGTATCGGTGATGTCATCGAGTCCCGACAGGTACAGGTGCGTCCGGTCGCGCGCGCCTTCGCCTCCCAGCGCGACCTCGATGTTCGCCGCCAATAGCGCGCTGTCCAGCGGCTGAGGCGTGATGGGGTCGGTCAGCATCGCGCCGACGAATGTGTCTCGCCCCCCGCCGCCAGGCACCCCAGCGAAGTACCAGTTCCCAAACCGACCGCGCGGGCCCCGGATGTCGGGGTCGTGCCGGACGTAGCCGTCGTCCAGTTCGCGCGATCCCACATCCCCTCGGTAGAACATCCCCGCATACACCGCCTTGTAGTCGCTACCCGGACCTCGCCGCTCCAGCAACCGATCCGCCAGCCACTTGTTCCGCGCGTCACCGGTGAGCCCAGCGATGATCTCCGGCCCGCACGGCGCGCCATCGGACCAGTAGTGCTTCCACCAGGCGTCCGTGTAATACTCCGGCACCGCCTCGTTGGAGGACGCCGACGGGTAGTAGCCCACCGTCCCCTCAAGCAAGCTCCGCGCTCTCTCGTCGCCGGTCAGCTTCAGGTACCGCGCGATCCACACCACGTTGAGGTCGTGATAACAGGGGATCTCCGTCTCGGGCCCGATGTAGTTCAGCCCCCCGCCCGGGAGCAGGTGCGCCTCCAACGCGGCGAGCGTCTCGTTCATGCTGTCGCGGTAGCGATCCTCACCCCAGAACTCCGTCGCGAGCGCCATCTCGTACAGGTGAAACACGTCCTGGTTCGGGTACATGCCCGCGCCCGTGCTCCACGCGTGGCCCGACTTCAGCCCCCAGTGCTCGTGCTGGAAGTCCACGAGCGCGCGCAGATTGGGCTCCCATTCCGCCCACTTCGCCTCACCGACGGGCAGTTGCCGCAGCCACCAGATCGAGTCCATCAGCGGACCAAGCGCAAACCGATCGCTGTTCGGATCGCCTGAATCCCACTTCCGCGAGTAGAACCACGAGCCGTCCTTCTGCTGCTCCAGGCAATAGCTCACCAGCGCCGACGCGTGTTCGACCAGCAACCCATCACCCTTGCGCGGCGAATCATCTGACGCCGCCCCCCAAGCCGCCACCAGAGCGCGCGATGCCAGTCCCCCGAACGACCACGCAGAGCTCACCTCATCCGGCAAGCCCGGATCAGCCTTCATCTTCGCCAGGTACTCCAGCGCGCTGAGGAAGTACGGATTCCCACTGGCTTTCAGCGCGGCGATCCGCTCCTTCCGCTCGCGAGCCAGCCATGTGTCCAGGTCTGTCTCCTCGAGGTCCTCCGGCGAATGAAGCGCGAGGTCATCGAAGACAATCGTCAGCCCCTCGGGCACGTCATCCTGACCATACCCCTGCGCGCGGAAGCCGATCGCCTTGATCGCATGCCACCCTATCGGCTCATACGCCTCCCGGCAGTCGGCCAGCTTGATCCGATGCTCCTTCCACCCTTCCCAGTCAAGCTGCCAGTCGATGATGTAGTAGCCGCCCTCGGCTGGGAACACGAGCGGGATCTTGAAGTCCACCGGCTCATCCAGATGCGCCCAAAAGACGAACTCGTCGAACTTCGACCAGTCCTTGACGTACGGAACCGAATCGAGGGTCGGCTTCTCCCCGACATCCCATTTCAGCGCGCCGGTTCCGCCGTGGACGGGATCAGACGCCAGGTCCGTCCCATTCCACGGGCCAAACCGCCCCTCAAAGCCGTCGATGGCCAGCAGCGTGTCCGCCGAGGCCGTCCCTGCGATTGATGCCGCGAAGAGCAGCGCCCACGTTGCGGACGGAAGGGCGATCCGTACGTTGATGGGTCGTATCATGGTGACACTCGGTTCGCGAGTTGGGTAGAAGGCCCCTGCCCAAGGAATTGGCGAAACGCCGACGGCGACAGACACACATAGTACCGATGCTTGCCTACCATAGACGGTTCCCTGTGACGAGGAGAGAATGGTGCGCTCACGTGAATGAGTCTCTATGAGGGGTGGTGCTGCTCACGTCCTCCGCGAATCCGATTCACCTCGCAGACCTTGGCGATCACCACATGGGTCTCACAGAGCCTGTCGCCGGTGCCTTGCACGAAGCAGCGTCCGTCTGCCTGGATCGTCATCATGATCCTCCAGTGACCATCCAGGTTGATGCGGACGGCGAGTCCTCTGCGATGACCGTTGCTTGGACTCCACCAGATGAACGCGTGCTCCGCTGCCACGCCAACGAGATCGATGCAACAGAGGATGGTGCTTGCGCGGTCAGCATGGCGTGTGTCGAGCGGACCTTGGCACTCGTGGTCATCGGGCGTACCCACCACGCAACGGGTGCCGACTGGTACGTAGGTCCGAAGGGAACCGAGGTTGACGAGACGGGGTTGCCAAACCTGGACGATCCGTCCGTACTGGGTCTTGAGGTGTCGGGCGTCGATCGGGGTTCCATCGGAGGTCGTCTGAAGGACAAGAAGAAACAGATCCTGAAGGCCGATTACTTCCCAGCTGGTATCGCTGCGGTTGTGGGGTTTGAGCGTGCCATTGTTGGTATCGCGAGGGTCAGCGCTGAAGGATAGACCGATGTCAGATTACGACCAATCACAGGACCTGGCGACGAGGGCGGATACCGCTCTCGCCGCTGGCGACATCGCCACGGCGCGCCAACTCCACCGGGATGCCGGGGAGATCCAGGCTCGGTTGGTCGCCGCGCTGCCGCCGGATCGCGTTCGTACTCGATCCGCATTTGGTCTCAGCGCCGCATCATTGCTGTACCGCGGACAGGCCCTAGACGAGGCGGAGCGCCTTGTACACCAACTCCTCGCAGGCGGCGTAGCTGACGACGGATGTCATGGGCGACTGCGTGCCCTGCTCTGTCGGATCTGGAACGAACGGAGACTGTCCGAGATCGACGTGCGTGAGGAGTCGGGAGCTTCTCTCTCGGTTACCCTCCAAGGGGGGCGGGTGTTGTACGGACGTGCCCCCATCGGTGTCGTGGACATGGTTACACGCCTGACTACAAACTACATTCGAAGAATGGCTGCCTGGCGAAACGGTCGGGCCTACAGGCGGAGGGAGACGGGCACCGGAGATGACCTGATAGAGGGCTATCGGGCCCACGCGTTCGAACCCGTCGCCAGCAGCTACAGGGTGGAGTTCCACCTGGCGCGCCACCAACTCGCGCTGGACCTCGGCCCGGCATTTTCGGGCCAGGCCACGCCGACGGACATCATCGACGGCTGCATGACGCTGGCTCGGCTCGTGCGAACGTCCCGACAGGATGAAGTGCGCGAGTACATTCAGGACCCCAAGTACCGCGGTGCTTTGGTCAGGCTAGTCCACGCTCTTGTGCCGGACGGCCACGACATAGGTGAGGTTGAGTTGCGCCGCCCCGAGGAGGAGAAGGAGCGCGCCGTCCGCCTGAGCCACGCCATGCGGCGTCCCGTTGGGAGCCTCTTGAGGGCAATCGCCCCGCCGCCGCGTTCAGACGTGGGCACCCGAGCGGAGACGCTCGAAGGTACACTCCGTGCCATCGATCTGGATGACGGCCAGCTGCGCCTAGTGTGGCCAGGCGGCGAGCGGCTGATTGAGATCCAGGACGAACTGCACGACGTGATCGGCCCCATGCTCAACCGGGACGTCCGCGTCGAAGCGCATCTTCCCCCGCCCCGGACGAAGATATGGATCGCGAGTGACGTACAACTGTTGCACCGAGACTAGAACCCCGTTGGGCGACCCGCTCTCATGTCAATCCCCCATCAGCGTGACCTGCCCGAAGCGGGCGCGGTCCTTCTCGCCGGCGATGCCCGCGTGCCAGCCGTAGTAGGCGCGGTTGGCCGTGTCCTTCTCGTTGACGCAGAGCCCAAAGCCAAACGTCGTGCCCGCCACCGGCGCTATGGGCGGTATCATTCGCCACGGGATCGCCGCCTCGTAGATCGTCTCTGAATCGCTCCGCGTGATCTCGTAGGGGAAGTCGATCGGCCCCGTCGGTTGGGGGGCAACCGCCCGCCACGCCCACGTCTGCGGGCCATCATCTGTCAGCGCGAGACCCCACTCGTAGTACGCGCTGCTCGGGGTATACGGGTCCGGCGCGAAGCCAAACTGCAGCCCGTCGCCGTCCCAGAGCGCCCCCTCGCCCTGATCGTTCGTATGGATGTCGTCGCGCACCCGAACGGCCATGTACAGATTCTCGTCATCCCACGTCAGTGCCGCCGTGGCGGAGAGGTCGTCCGGGTCGCTCGGCGCGCCATCTGTTGCGTGATGCGTCTCCCCGGTATCCGGGCCGACCTCGATTGGGAATGTCCCCGGCCAATCGTCGAGCGCCCCATCGATCGTTGGCGCCGTGTCCATGCGGCGCGCCGGTGTGAACACGAGCGTTCGCATCAGCCGATCCGCGGCGCCCTTGTCCGTCTCAACCCGCAACACGCAGTCATACCGCGCCAGCGACGAGGCCGCGATGGGCATCGGCGCTTGAGCCTCAGCCGTCTCCCCTGGCGCAAGATCGGCGATCCGCTGCAGCGACGGCTGCGGACGAAGCGCGTCGGAGACCGGCGACTGCACGGTCACATCAGCGGAGATCGGGTCCGGCGAGAGGTTTGTCACCCGCCACGTCACCGAAGCCGGATCGCCCGGCACGGGCGTCATATCCAGCGCCAGCGATTCCGTGACATCGACGCGCATCCGGGCGAAGCTGGTATCCACGCCTCCGTCCCTCGCCTGGAAGACGACCCAATCGGCGCCGATGCGCGCTCCCGGAGCCGCCGTGACGGAGAGTTCGCCGTCCTCAATCGGGGAGGCCATAATGCCATCGGGCACCCGTATCTCGCCACGCGGAACCGGGTTCCTAACGGTCGTGCCGCTACCCCTGGCCAGCGACAGGTCCTCGATGGCAGGGCCGTCGGTATCGCGCCGCGTCCCCGTGCCCGAGGGCAAGTCAAGCAACAGCGGCTCGTCACGCAGATCGACTCCTAGTCCACCTCCGACCGACACGGGCCACTCGTGTCCCGCCACATCCACTAGAGTCCCCGCGCCCGTCCCGCACGGCAACTGCGCGTAGCCCTGGGCGCCTGTCCCCTCCGCCCAAGCGACGAAGATCGAGCGGTCGCCCTTCGCCCATTCGTAGACATGCATCCCCTCACCGGCATCGATCCGTCGCGCGAACTCCGCGCCCTCTAGCGCGTGGCTAAACCGCGCGTACGCCGCCGCGCCCTCGTGCGGCTCGCCCGTGCCGGGGTCGATCAGCGAGCAGTAGCGGAACTCACCCGTGTTCACCCAGTGCATCACAAACCACCACGACGCCAGCACGCCATGCGCCTCCGCCACCGCAAACCGCTTATACACGTGCGACGCCTTCACGCGCTCGGGCATCGGCGTCCCGAGCTGGCCGGTGACCTCGGTGATGGTAATCGGCTTGTCCACGCCGTGCTTGGCCATATCGGCCCGCACCTTCGTCAGCAGCGCGTCCATCTGGGGAATCGGCACGTACAGGTGTATGTCGATGATATCTGTGTAATCGCCGCCACCCGCCGCGAGCAACTTATCGACCATATCGGGATCCACATTCAACCCCGTGATCCCGCCCCACATCACCTGGCACTCGGGGTCGGCGCGTTTGGCCGCCTCGTACCCGACCTTCAGCACTTCCGCCCACCGCTCCGGGATGCCCGGCTGGTACAGATGCGGCTCGTTCCCGAGCTGCCAGTACTTCACCAGGTGCTTGAACTTCGCCACCGACTCCTCGACAAACGCGCCGTATTCCTCGAGCGATATCCGCCGGTCAAGCGCCTGATTCGCCTGGTTGATCATGCCAACGTAGATCACGCCATACCGCTTCGCCAGTTCCATCTCCCGCTCGTTCCAGTTGAAGTTCGGCCGCTCCCACCTCGCCCCCAGCCAGCGCTTCGTATACGAGTGGCCGACGAGTATTGCGAATGGCGAGGTCTCGTCGAGCGAGAAGTCCGTCGGTCGCGGGATGACCACCATCCCAAACTCCTGGGCCAGAGCGGATGCCGGGAGCGTCGTGACATGCGCTCGCAGGTGCTCGCGAATGGGGATCTCGGCTTCCGCGGCCTCGATCGTGACGCTGACGGGTCGATCCGAACGCGCCTCGCACTGCGCCTGGCCCGAGGTCAGGAGCTTCCCGCGCGAATCGTAGACATCCATGTGCAGCTCGACGTTCTGCGGCGGGCCTTGACGCGCCCGCACGGAGGCGTTCACCGCTAGCGGCGCGCCCGGCTCGAAGATGCGCTCGGCCGCCCTGAGGGTAACCTCCACCGGCGGACCGGCCGATGCCATCTCGGTCGCGGGAGTCAGGGCAACGTCATCAAGCTCCGCGAGACCCGTCGATGACCAGTTGAATCGGAAACTGAAACGCCCGCTCGCGGTGCCCGCCGGAGCCGTGACGGCCCTCTCCCGATAGACCCACACGTGCGTCACGCCATTGACCGCCGCCACGCGCTCAGAACCTAGCTCGCCCCCGCCCGCATCCGACCACTCCACCTCCAGCACCGCGCTGTAGTTCGGGTCCGCGCTCGGCGGCATCGACGTCCGCAGCCATCCCGACGCAACATGCCGCCCCGGCGCCGCGGGGAAGCTCGGACCAACCACCCGCGGATCGGTCGCATCATCGGCTCGGCGAATCCGCGCGCCGGAAGGGCCCGTCCTCAACGCGTCGGCCGAGATCTCTGCGCCGTTCTCGACCGTCCATGCTCCCTCGTCCAGCGACGCGTCCGCCGCCAAGTTCGCGGGGGCCGCTGGAGCCGCCACATCCGTGACTTCGTAGCCGAATGACGGCGTCGAGCAAGCTGCGATCAGGAGCGCAAGCATTACCGGTCACCTCCCGGCTCATAGGCCAGCGGCAGTGGCTTGATCACGATATCGTCCACCCAGACCACCCCAATCGCGTCGTCCACGCGCGGGTAGATCGTCACCCCCGCAACGTTCGGCGCGAACTTGGTGACCAGCACCCGCTGCTCCCAGTCATCCGTCTTCCCGGTGACGTAGTGGTGTTCGCTCGCGTTGTTCGCGCCGTGCCAGCCGATGGGCACGTTGTGGCGGTTGCGCGGGAGCAGGTGGGTGTAGAAGTAGCCCACAAGGCCGTCCGTCTTCACCCACAGCGAGATCTCGTAGTATCTCCGAGGGTCGATATCAGCCGTCTGCCAGATATGGCTCCCAGTGAACTCCTTCGCATCGAACCGAAACGATGCGCCCCCCGTCCGCGCTACATCCGTGTCGACCTGCCCCAGTTCGGGCTTCGGCCGAGGGGCCGGCCAGCCGGTCATCCCATCCTCGAACCCGCCGTTGACGAAGAGGGTCTCCGGCAAGTCGTCGTCGCTGAACCGCAGTCCTGCGTAGTCGGCATCATTCAGCGCGACTTGCCCGCCCAGAGGCACCTCGACGCCCGCCTCGGCGAATGAGAACTCATCGAACCACACCGTTCCCTCGCCCTCAATATGCAGGTAGAAGAACACCCGCGTCGCGCCGCCTGGGAGTTGCTTGATCCGCGCAGTGTACTCGGTCCAGTCCGTGTTCGGCGCGACCCCGACATGCACCGCGTCGCTCAACCGCACCCAGCCCAGGGGGTCGTACATCTGGCCCTCCTTCGTGCCATGCGCCAGCGCGCGGACCTGGACGCTCCCCTTCAGATCGGTTGTTTTAGCCCAGACGCGCAGCACGTACTCAATGCCCGTTTCTACGAGCGCCGGCCTGTCGAGAGACAGGGCCGAGACCGTGTCGTCGGCCAGCCCCTCAAGTCGGATCGACGCCGCGCCATGCTTCTTCACCTCGGTGTCGAACTCAATCCGCCCGGAGCCACCGGTGTTCCACACGTTATCTCGCCAGCCGCCACTCTCGTAGCTCTCGCAGTCCCAATAATGCCGAACGCCCTCGGGTAGCTTCGACTGAGCGTCCAAACACGCTCCGGATGCCAATACCGCCAGCAGTCCCAGAATCATCTGCGCTTCGCCTCCGGTTGTCGTGGGCTATGATTGCGGGTTCGCGCGCGCGGACCGCAACACCTCGCGACAGGTGCCAAGGCCCCAAATGCCGAAGGTGTGCGCAACCTCCGTCAAATGGAGTGCTGCAATGAACAGGCGGTCTTTCGTCACACGAGCGGGCGCCGTGGGCGGCGCCCTCGCCGTTTCCGGCGTTGCGGCGGCGCAGAACGAAGCCAACCAGATCTCCATGGACGTCGAGGTCCATCCGAGCTGGCTCACCTGGGTCACAGCCGCCAACGCCTGCCTGCGAGCGCTCGGGGTGGAGTGCGACAACATCGACGTCGCCGGCCACAGCGGCTACGCGTTCCACATGTGCATCACAGATGTCGTGGGCGTGGAGGGGCCGACGGTTCTGCCGTGGAGCGATCTGGATAGCCGGATCCGTCTCGCGGGCCGGTCTACCCTCAGCTACGCCGCCAGCCCATGGGCGTCCGATGAGGAGTACCGCGAGGCGGACCGACATGCCTTCGAACTCGCCAAGCGCGAGGTCGACGCGGGCCGGCCGTGCGTCCTATGGGGGATCCAGCCGCCCGAATTCGGCACGGTGATCGGGTATGACGGCGACTACTACATCCACAAGTGGTCCGGCGCACCGAACACTCCACTCAAGCTCAAATACGACGAGACAACGAATCCCGGTGGGGCGTACCTTCTCACTTTCCCAACCGCCTCCACGACGCCGCTCGTGACCGCTGACATGATGGCCCTGCGAAACGCGCTCGACTTCCTCAACCGTCCATCGTACGATGCGAGTCTGTCCTTCGGCTTGGCGGCGTACGATCCGTGGATCGCGGCTCTCAATGCGAAGCGCGCCCATGGTTTCGGCAACAACTACTGCGCGCAGTGTTTCAGCAATGGGAGGCAATACGCCCGCGATTTCATCACGCGCCTGGCGGAGCGTAACGAGCATGCCGCCGGTCCGCTGGACCGGACCGTCATCGCCTATGAGGAGTGCGCCGACGCGATGGGAATCGTCGCTCAGCTCTTCCCGTTCCCAGGCCCGGAGGAGGAGAACATCGAGGATCCCATCACGATAGACGACGCGTGCCGGGCACTGGCAATCGCCCGCGACGCCGAGATCGTGGCCGCCGATGCGATCCGCGAGGCCCTGGAGGTGGAGTGGCCGGGCGCCTAGTCCAACGCGTTGACAATCGAGATATATCGATGCATAATAGATGATAGTGTGCTTTTACGTGCAATGACGTGCAGCATGGAGAGCGTGATGGCTGAGATACTCACCAGCCGAGAAGTCGCGGAATACCTCAGAACAAGCCCCGACACCGTGAAACGGCTCGCGCGGGCCGGGCGACTTCCTGGGATCAAATTGGGCCGGGCCTGGCGCTTCCGCAAGGCCGATCTCGACGACCTGTTCGCCGAGCCCATGGTCGATCGCGCGTTGGCGGACGAGGCCGAAAAGCGTGTGACTGACACTGGTGACGGTGACTACGCCGACTGGGATGATGTAAAGAAGGACGCCGAAGGACCAGCGTGAGCTATCGGATTCGGTTCCACCCGGCGGCGAGGAAGGAGTTTCTCGCCCTCGATCGGCAGATTCGGGATCGCATCTCCCCGCGTGTCAATGCCCTCGCCGATGCCCCCCGCCCACCCCACACAGAACGCCTGCGCGGCACGCTCAGAGGCCTGCGCAAGCTCCGGGTCGGCTCCTATCGCGTCGCCTACGCGGTGGACGACGACGCGCAGGTAGTGACGGTCACGGAGGTCGGGCACCGTCGCGACATCTGCCGGCGCGCGGCCCGACGCTGACGCGATCCGGCCTGCGCCTAGGGCGTCCCCTCAGCGTCCAGCCTGAACATCTTCTCCGCGGCGGTCTGGGCTTCGCTGACGTTGCGATACTGCGCTTCCTCGGCCCTCACGCGGTCGGGAGCCAGAATCACGTGCCAGTGACCGTGCTCGTCATGTACCACGCCGAACGACTCATCGGGCTCGACCGCCTGGCCCGCGTACTGCTCGATGTAGGCTTCCTCGGCGCCGTCGTAGAAATCGAAACCGCTCCACAGAATGATACCTTCCGCACGATCGCTCACGGGCAAACTCCTCCATGCTTTACTGGTGGTCAATTAGCACCAACGGGCCATGACACCTCCTTCGCTTTGGGCCCGCCGGTCTGGTTGGAGTAACACCCCCATTAGCGTCGCGATTCCCGGCGCCAGAACCTTCCTACGGCGTTGTTGACAAGTGCCACGCAGGCAGCGTATAGTTGGTGCCCTCTCGCGGCGGCATGCCTGTTACCGGGGCCGGTGCGGGTTTTGTCGTTTGCGGCGGCGACGCCGTCGCCGGATGGTGCGCGTCTTGGGGCAGACGATGTTTGAGAACCTAACAGACAACCTAAAGAACGCCTTCAAGCGTCTCGGGAGCAAGGGCAAGGTCACCGAGAAAGATCTCCGTACGGCCCTCAAGGAGATCCGCACGGCCCTGCTCGAAGCTGACGTCAACTATGGCGTCGTGAAGTCGTTCGCCAAGACTGTTCAGGACAAGGCCATCGGCGCCAACGTCCTGAAGGGGCTGAACCCGGCTCAGCAGGTCCTGAAGATCACGCACGATGAGCTCGTGCATCTGCTGGGCGACGCGGCTGTCCCGATCAAGCTGGCCAAGGTACGGCCCACAATCGTCATGCTCTGCGGCCTGCAGGGCTCTGGTAAGACGACGACGGCCGGCAAGCTGGCTCATCGGGCGGCTCGCGAGGGCATGAAGCCGATGCTCGCCGCGACCGACATCTACCGGCCGGCGGCGATCCAGCAATTGCAGGTCGTCGGAGAGCAAGTTGGGGTCGAGGTTTTCACCATGGGTGAGAACGACCCCGTGGACATCGCCAAAGCCGCCGTAGCGCACGCGCGGTCGACAGCGGTTGACCTGGTAATCATCGATACAGCGGGTCGCCTCCACATCGACGGTGAGATGATGGAGGAGGTCCAGAACATCGAGTCGTCGTTCGACGAGGTTGAGACGCTGCTCGTCGTCGACTCGATGACGGGCCAAGATGCCGTCAACGTGGCCGAGTCATTCTCGACCACGCTCGAACTCGATGGCGTCGTGCTGACAAAACTCGACAGCGATGCCCATGGCGGCGCGGCGCTCAGCGTTCGCGAGGTCACGGGCAAACCGATCAAGTTCGTCGGCACCAGCGAGCATATGGACGGGCTGGATGTCTTCCACCCCGACCGTATGGCGCAGCGAATTCTCGGCCAGGGCGACGTGCTCACCCTGATCGAAAAAGCTCAGGCCGTCGTCGATCAGGACGAGGCCGTTGAGATGCAGCGGAAGCTGCTCGAGGACGATTTCGACCTTGAGGACTTCCAGAAGCATCTCCGCAACGTCCGGAAGATGGGCCCCGTGAGTCAGTTGATGAAGATGATCCCGGGAGCCGATCAGATGGAGGGGATGATCCCCGACGAGGAAGAGGGCGAAGCGGAGCTGGACCTCGTCGACTCGGTGATCTGCTCCATGACGCAGGGCGAGCGCGCCGATCCGAGCGTGCTGAACGGTAGCCGCCGACGCCGCGTCGCGCGCGGGAGCGGCCGCACCGTACAGGAAGTCAACATCGTCATCAAGCAGTGGAAAGAACTGCGTGAGATGATGAAGGGCATGAGCAAAGGTCAGCCGTTGCAGATGGGAAACATGCAAATCGGCCGCCGCGAATAGCGGCGAGCAGACACCGTAGTGGGCCAATGGCCCGGTTCGAGGACTGAAGGGAGATCAGGAGCTTGGCTACACGTATCCGACTGAAGAGGGTGGGGGCAAAGAAACAGCCTCACTACCGAATCGTTGTCATGAGCAGCAGCAAGCCGCGCGATGGCGCCGCGATCGAGGAGCTTGGCCACTACGATCCGCGGGCTGAAGACCCGACCCCGGTCTTCACCAACCCGGACCGCGCGCTGCACTGGCTGATGACAGGCGCCCAGCCGAGCGACACCGCAAAGTCGCTCCTGCGTAAAGCCGGCATCTGGGCCACGTTTGCCGAGGCGCGCGACAAGCACCCGAACGCTGTGGCGCGGCGAGCCGCGGCTGCGGCAGCCACACCAGCCGCCGCGGAAGAATAGCGCAGCGCGAGGCGTGCTGACCGTGGAAGCCGCATCGGAGCCCCGCGTGGGTCTTCGACCGGATTCTTGAACGGGAGGACCGATCACCATGCAGGAACTGATCGAGTACCTGGTACGCGAGTTGGTGGATGACCCAGACAGCGCTCGAGTGGAGTCTGTGGAAGAGGACGGCTACACCGTTTACCAGGTGCATGTCGACCCCTCCGACCTGGGCAAGGTGATCGGCCGTCGGGGCCGCATCGCCAACGCCTTGCGCGTCATCACCAAGGCCACCGGGCTGAAGAACAAGCAGCGGGGCACCGTCGAGATCATCTCGTAGGCGTCCCAGCCGGCGTTCGAACGAAAGCGCGGGATCCGGACACGACCCGCGAGAAACCAACGCCATCGGCCCTGATCCATCGCGGGGCCTGGCGCGCGGAGAGGCGAATTCCGTCATGCCATCGGTAAGTATCCGACGAAACATCCTGCTGCGTGCGGTCGTCACTGACAGGCTCAAAGAAGAGGTCTCCCAAGAGTTCCAGGAAGCCGCCGATCAGATCGCTCAGAGGCTCGAAGAACTCGACACCGCGGGCCGCCGCTACATCACTGACCTCCAGCGAACCGACCTCCAGCGCGCGATGGCACTGCGCCAGCAGGTCGAGCAAGAGAAGCAGCGCCAGGAGCAGGTCCGCGAGAACCTCCTGCAGCGCAAGCAAGAGGTCGAAGGCTGGACCGCGGGCGAGGAAGTGGTCCGAGGCACGATCGAAGGCAACGTTGAGGTCAGCGTCGGCGACAACCTCGCCGTCCTTCTGGGCGGAACCGAGATGGTTGTCGAGGATGATGTCGTCAAGGAGATCCGGGAGCTAGACCCAGATGACCTGCGCAACGCCGTCCGAATCGCCCTCGCCGAGCAAGCGCAAGCCGCAGAGGGCCAGCAGCAGCAACAGCAGCCCCCAGGCGGAGTCCTCGGGTCAATCGAAACCCCGTAACCGCCGGGGCAAGGACCAGAAACAGACCCAAGCGCCCGACGGGTGGGTGGTCATCGGCGTGATCGTCGGCGCCCACGGCGTCCGAGGCGATGTTCGGGTCTCTTCTGAGTCAGATGTCGCGGGTCGGCTGACCAAACTGAAAAGCATCACCCTCGCGCTCCCCAACGGTGAGACGAGCGAGCACGCTGTAACCGGGAGCCGTCCTCATTCCGGCAAGGCGGTCGAGCTGATGTCCCTTTCTGGGTGCCAAAACCGCGAAGAAGCCCAGGCGTTGACCGGGTCGCTTCTCGTGGTGAGGGAGGAGGACTCTCCCCCGCTCCCAGGGGGCGAGTATTACGAGTGGCAGCTCATCGGCCTGCAGGTCTACACGACCGACGGCCGGGACTTGGGCAAGTTGGTCGAGGTGCTCCGAACCGGCGCGAACGACGTCTACGTGACCGACGAAGCGCTCGTGCCGGCGATCTCCGAAGTCATTCGCGAGATCGACCTGGATGGGGGCAAGATGGTCATTGAGCCGATCCCGGGCCTGTTGGAGTAGGCGCATGAGGATCGACATCGTTACCATCTTCCCCGAGCCCATCGCGACGATGCTCGGTCATAGCATCATCGGACGAGCCCGGGAACGCGGTCACATCGAGGTCAACGTTCACGACCTCAGAGACTGGACAACTGACAAGCATCGCAGCACTGACGACTACCCCTTCGGCGGCGGGCCGGGGATGGTCATGAAGCCCGAGCCGGTCGGTGCCGCGATTGATGCGCTGAAGACGGAATCGGGGACGAAACGCACTATCTTCCCCACCCCGCAAGGGACGCCGCTCACGCACGCGCTCGTTGAGGAGCTGGCGGCCGAGGACGGACTGATCGTCGTCTGCGGCCACTACGAGGGCCTGGATGAACGGGCCCGCAAAGCCGTGATCACGGACGAAATATCGGTCGGCGACTACATTCTGACCGGTGGCGAGCTACCGGCGCTGATCATTACAGACGCTGTCGCGAGGCTTCAGCCCGACGTGTTGGGCTCCCTCGCATCTGCCGATGAAGAGTCGTTTGCCGACGGGCTGCTGGAGCACCCGCATTACACGCGCCCCCGAGAGTTTCGCGGGATGGGTGTCCCGGATGTGCTCCTCAGCGGCCATCACGAAGAGATCCGCAAGTGGAAACGTCGCGAATCGCTGCGGCGCACGTGGGAACGTCGTCGAGACCTTCTTCAGCAGGCGGACCTGGACGAGGACGACATCGCCTTCTTGAAGGAACTCGAGGCCACGGCCTCCGACACCACCGGTGATACCTGAGTTCGAGAGGAACAAGCCATGCACGAGCTAATCCGTGAAATCCAGCAAGAACATCTCAAGGACGACGTCCCGGACTTCAAGCCCGGCGACAGCGTGCGCGTTCACGTGCGCCTCGTCGATGAGGTCAAGACCAAGGGCGACAAGGCTTCTCGAATCCAGGCTTTTGAGGGCGTGTGTATCGCTCGCACTGGCGGCGGGATCGACGAGGCGTTCACCGTCCGGCGCGCAACGGGGCAAGTCGCCGTCGAGCGCACCTTCATGATCCACTCGCCGAACGTCGATCACATCGAGATCACGCGCCGCGGCCGCGTCCGCAAGTCGAAGCTGTATTACCTGCGTGACCGCGTTGGGAAACGCGCTCGCGTCAAGGCCGCGCATCATAGCAGGGCCTAAAGGGGGCCGCTCGTGCCTTCATTCGAGCGCCCGTGGCACATCGTC
Organism: uncultured Armatimonadia bacterium; assembly: GCA_964555935.1. Lineage (GTDB taxonomy): Bacteria > Armatimonadota > Zipacnadia > Zipacnadales > VGFC01 > CAZKUN01. The sequence continues at coordinate 74,349 of CAZKUN010000008.1, forward strand.
GCGTTTATCGGGGCTGTTGTCGTTGTCAGAGTCTTCGTTCCGCGAGTGCCTGGCCTGGGACGCGCCCGCGCCACGCTCCTGGAACTCGACGACAGCCTCCTGATCGCGCTGCTGTTGGTGTTCTGCCTGGTGCGCCCGTTCATGCTCCAGGCGTTCTACATCCCAAGCGGCTCAATGTCCCCCACGTTGCAGGTGGACGACCGGATCATCGTGCTGAAGTTCTGGTACCAGTTCGCCGAGCCCAAGGCCGGCGACATTGTTGTCTTCCGGGCCCCCACACCAGCGTTCTATGGCAATCCACGAGACAACCCGGACCTCGATGAGCAGAAGGACTTTATCAAGCGCCTCGTGGGCCAACCCGGCGACCGCCTGTCTGTTCACGATCTGACGCTCCACCGCAACGGCGACGCGCTCGACGAGCAGTACCTCGACACGCCCCCATGGACCGTGTGGCCCAATGATCCGGACCGGGCTGTTGAGGTCCCGCCCCGGCAGTACGTGGTGATGGGCGACAACCGCAACAACAGCAACGACAGCACGAAGTGGATCTACTACACCGAGGGACAGGGCGAGATCAACGCGCCCTTCGTCGACCGCAAAGCCATCCTCGGCAAGGCCTGGATGGTGTTCTTTCCGTTGAACCGCATCCGCATCCTGAACTAGAAGCGGCCTCAGGACGTCCGTAGGTCGAATCTCCAGGGAAACTCGTCGTTGGTGTTTCCACGACAGGCCCAGTTGTCGCGGTTAGTGAACCAGCCATAGACACGGCCGCCCGCAACGCGGAGTAGGGAGCCGCCGATGCAGCACATCCCCGACTTCAACCGTCCATGGCATATCGTTACGGCAATCGCCGTGATCGTCATTGCGCGCCTGATCGTCTCGCGAGTGGCAGGCATCGGCAGGTTCCGCGCATCGGTGGTGGAGATCCACGACAGCCTGCTGATGGCCGTCCTTCTCGTGTTCTGCTTGCTCAGGCCCTTCGTGCTGCAGACGTTCTACATCCCCAGCGACTCAATGGTGCCAACGCTGGTGCAGCAAGACCGCATCATCGCGCTCAGATGCTGGTACTTCTTCACTGACCCAAAGCCCGGCGACATCGTCGTCTTCCGGGCTCCCACATCGGCCTACTACAGCAACCCTCGAGCGAACCCGAATCTCAACGAACAGAAGGACTTCATCAAGCGGATCGTCGGCGCCCCGGGAGATCGGATCCGCATCGATCGGGCGCCCGATGGCACGCTGGCGATGTTCAGGAATGGCGAGCTGCTTGACGAGCTATACGTGCGCGAACCCACCCACTACTGGGTCTGGCCCGATGGCCCGGGGCGCGATATCGTCGTGCCGCCCAACCAGCAGGTCATGATGGGCGACAACCGCAACCACAGCAACGATAGCAAGAAGTGGCTCTACCACACCGAGGGCGGTCAAGAGACCGTCAACGCTCCATTCGTTGACCGGCATCGACTGATGGGCAAGGCCGTGTGCATCTTCTGGCCCCCCAGCCGCATCCGAATCCTGCATTAGAGGCCGCAGCACATGAACATGCCGATCCCGGCCTTCGACCGACCGTGGCACATCGGCGCCGCAATTGCGGGCATCGTACTGGCGCGCCTCATCGTATCGCGGATACCTCGGCTCGGGCGGGTGCGCGTCACGCTGCTGGAGTTCGACGACAGCGTCCTCATGGCCGTGCTGCTCGTGTTCTGCCTGCTGCGGCCATTCGTCCTCCAGACCTTCTACATACCCAGTGAGTCCATGGTGCCAACGCTGGTGAAGAACGACCGCATCGTCGCGCTCAGATGCTGGTATCTCTTCACTGACCCCAAACCAAACGACATCGTCGTATTCCGCGCGCAGACGTCGGCCTACTACAGCAACCCGGGGATGAATCCTGATCTGCGCGAGCAGAAAGACTTCATCAAGCGCATGGTCGGCACGCCCGGCGATTGTCTGCGGATTGACACGGCCCCGGACAGCACGCTGGCTCTGCACCGCAACGGGGAGAGGTTGGACGAGCCGTACATCAAGTCCGATCACCACAATGGGCAGTGGCCGAAGGACTCATCCCACGATGTCGTCGTGCCCGAAGGGCAATACGTGATGATGGGCGACAACCGCAACAACAGCAACGACAGCAAGATGTGGCTATACCACGCTGAGGGGTCCGCCGACGTCAACGCGCCATTCGTGCCCAAACATGCGCTGATCGGCAAGGCCGTCTGCATCTTCTGGCCGCCCGACCGCATGAGGATCCTGCACTAGAAGTGGTTCCAGGAACCCCGTAGGTCGGATCTCCAGATCCGACAGGGCCCATCGCTGGGGTTTTGGGACCTTCAGTAGCACCCGCGCAACCACGAGGGATCGCCCGTGTCCGTTCTACCCCTGTCGACTCCAGGCGAGAGCGAGCCATCAGGAGCTGCTGACGACATGTGGGCCCACGAACGCCGGCTCTGGCAACAGGGCTACGCGCTCGTGGCGGGCGTCGACGAAGCCGGACGCGGAGCGCTCGCTGGGCCGGTGGTCGCCGCGGCGGTCATCTTCGACCCCGACGTCAAGATCCCCGGCGTGAGAGACTCCAAGCTCGTGTCCCCCGACGCCCGCTGCGTCCTCTACCGGAAGATCCGCGCCATGGCTCGCGGCGTCGGCGTCGGCATCATCGACTCTGACGTCATCGACGAGCGCAACATCCTTCGCGCCACCCACGCGGCGATGGCCCGCGCTTTGAGCAGGCTGGCGCCGCCCCCCGAGTTCACGCTGATCGACGGCAGTCCTGTGAAGGACGTCCCTTTCAAGCACGCCTGCATCGTCAAGGGCGACCGCAAGAGCTATCTCATCGCGGCCGCGTCGATTATCGCAAAAGTCACGCGCGACAGCCTGATGCTCGACCTCGCGCTGCAATACCCCGGCTACGGGTTCGAGGGCCACAAAGGCTACGGCACCGCCGACCACCGCAAAGCCATCGAGACCCAGGGCGCGAGCCCCGTGCATCGCAAGACCTTCGGCCCGGTGGCCCGGGCGTCCGCGCCCAAGCTCCCCGGCTTTGGCTGACCCGTCCTAGTCGCCCCGCTGGTAGTAATTCTCGTGCACGACCTGCGCAGGAGCTGCCTCATCGGCGTCTGACATCATCTGAAAGCCGACGGACCGGCGCGCCTCGATCTGACGCATCTCCCCGCCCACCATCTTGTCGCGCTCGGCAACCGTGCCCTCGCGCGCTTCTCTCAGGAATTCCGACACGTGCTCCGTATCCGGGACCGACCTCTCCGCGTCGCCGCTGGCTGAGCTACTGGCCGCCTCGCGGGCGTGCGCCTGCAGCAGCTTCCCCTGGAGCTTCTGGAATAACTCCGGCGACTGATACAGGTCCGCGCTCACTACCTCCCCATCCACCACCACGACCATCCCAACCGCGTCCTCGATGCTCTCCAGTTGCGATGCAATCTCGTCAACATACACCTGGGCCGCGTTGGCAACCCGACTCTCGGTCGCGCCGACGCGATATGCGCCCGTCTCCGGAGCCACGCCCGCCGCGTCATTCGACGCCCCTACCTCATCCCACACCTGGCCCTGATCGCCCTCCAACTGCGCTGCTTTGCGCACCCGCGTCGAGACCGCTAGCCCCGAGGATTTGAAAGCGATTGTCTCATCGTCCCAGCGACTTGGCTCGACGCAGAAGACTCGCACCGCGTGTTTCACCGCGCCCACGGGGACAATCGTGTCCTTGGCGACCACTCGATCCTGCTTGCCACCCAGAATCACCTCGCCCGCCATCAGGTAGATGGGTAACACCGCGCGACTCGTGACGTAGACGTGCGCCACCTCCGCCTGGTCCTTCTCGGTGATATCGATCAGATTCTCAGTCAACGCCTCGTCCAAGGTGATGTAGTCGATCACCTCGGCCGCCACCGACGATTTCACCGGGTAGACCGACAGGTTGGCGCACGTCAGGGGGTCGCCCACCGTCTGTCCACTCGTCAGCACGACATCCAGCGCCGCCGGGGGCGCAACCGGGCCGATCTCCCGCGCGACACCCCCCTCCGGCGTCTTGCATCCCGCCATCCCCGCCAGCACGCATCCGAGCAGAGCCACCCACGCTGTCTTACGCATTGTCTTCGCTCCGTGATCTCATAGTGAGCCCGCACACCTATGTCGATGCGCGCCCGCCGATCCCTACGGGCCACGGGCAGGCTGACGGGCATGTGAAGGCGAACTCGCCGCGCGGAGGCCTGCCGTGAACCCTAGCGACATCGCGACTCGGGCGGAGCAACTTTTCGAGGAAGGGCTTGCGTGTTCGGAGGCGGTGATGCTGGCCGTCGGCGACGAGATCGTCCCCGACTTCGACCGGTCACTCATCAAGTTGGCCACGCCTTGGGCGGGTGGCATCGCCTATGGAGGCTCCGTCTGCGGGTCGCTGGCGGGCGGGCTGATGCTCATCGGGCTCCTTCACGGGCGCGTCTCGACGGATGCCTCATCCAAACCCGCGCTCGCGCTCGCCAGGAAGTTCCGCACGCGGTTCGACGCGGAGTTTGGGAGCCTGCTCTGCGGCGACATCACCGGGGGCAAATTCCACCGGGCGGGCGACCGCTGTCGGCGCACCATCCGCTTCACCGTCGAGACCTTGCTTGAACTCCTGGCGGAGGAGGGATCGGGCGCCCTGCCGGAGAACAGCTGAGCGTCCCTCGGCGCGATCACATTCTCGCCGGGCCAACTAGACGTGCAGATCCGGGGTGGACGGTTCGTCCGCCCCTTCTTATTGGCGATACATGGCTGCGATCCACGACCAGACGGTTGATGCCTCACCCCAGGACGCACCGGTCGATCCGCACGCGCGTGGCGTTACGTTCCGCTCCGTCGCCATCGCTCTCGTGCTGCTGCCCGTCAACGCCTACTGGGTCACTCAGATGGCCGTGGTCCGCTATGAGGGCCACCCCACAACGGTCTCGCTCTTCTTCAACTGCATCTTCGCGCTGGCCTTGCTGCTGGCGCTCAACTCGCTAGCCCGGCGCGTTGCGCCCAAGCTGACGCTCCACCGCAACGAGCTGATCGTCATTTACGTGATGCTCGGCGTGGGCTCCTCGCTCGCCGGCCACGATACAATACAGATCCTGGCTCCGCAGCTCGCATGCGCCTACGAGGGCGCCACCGAAGAGAACAAGTGGGAAGAGATCTTCCACCCATACCTGCCCGAAGCGCTCTTCGTTACCGATCCGAACATCTACGACCCGGCCTTCATCGGGAGCAGCTCGCTCTACCAATGGGATCACCTGATCGGGTGGGGCAAGCCTATCCTCCTTTGGACCAGCTTCATCGTCGTGCTGCTGTTCATGATGCTCTGTTTCAACACCATCTTCCGCAGTCGGTGGATGGACCGTGAGAAGCTAACCTACCCCATCGTCCACCTCCCGCTTGAGATGACCTCCGAGCGGTCAGAGTCCGTCTTCCGCAGCAAGTACATGTGGATCGGCTTCGGTGTCGCGGCGCTGATCGACTCGATGAACGGCCTTCACGGCTTCCTACCGGCCGTGCCCGAGATCAAGGTGCGCGTCGTCCAATACGATCAGTACATGAGCGGCCTCTTCCGCACGTTCCCCTGGAACGCGATGGCCGGCACGCGCATGTCGCTCTACCCCTTCGCTGTCGGCATGGGCATGCTTCTGCCAACCGACCTCGCGTTCTCGTGTTGGTTCTTCTACATCTTCTGGCGCTTCCAGAGACTCGGGAGCGCCATCCTGGGCCTCAACAAGATCCCCGGCTTCCCCTACGTTGAGGAGCAGTCCTGCGCCGCCTACTTCGGCCTGTGCCTCTTCGCGCTCTGGATGGGGCGGGCTCAGATCAAGGCCGTCTTGGTCCACGCATTCAAGCGCACCGAACTCGACGACTCCAAGGAACCGATGCCCTACTCGTGGGCGACGTGGGGTCTGATCCTCGGCAGCGTGTTCCTGATCATGTTCTCGTACTACATCCGAATGTCGATCTGGATCGCCGTGCTGTTCTTCGCCTTCTACTGGATGATATCGCTCGCCGTCACGCGAATCCGCGCCGAACTCGGACCGCCGGCTCACGATCTCCATCGCGGCGGGCCTGACTATGTCATCACGAATGTCTTCGGCATGGGCAAATCCATCGGGCCTCAGAACCTCACGTCGATGACCCAGTATTTCTGGTTCAACCGAGCCTACCGGTCGCATACCATGCCGATCCAGCTTGAGGCATTCAAGATGTGCGAGCAAACCGGCATGGCGTTCCGACCGATGACCATCGCGCTCGTGATCGCATCGGTCGTCGGCACGCTGTCGGCATTCTGGGCCAACACCCACTGCTTCTACTCCTACGGCATGTCGGCGAAGATGAGCTTCGTGGGGCGGCACTTCGGGGTCGAACCGTACACGCGCCTCGCGTCGTGGATCAGCGCGCCCAAGCCTCCGGATTTCATGAAGTCCGGCGCGTACCTCGTGGGACTTCTCTTTACCGTCGGGCTGATGGCCCTTCGCGTGCGGTTCGCCTGGTGGCCGTTCCACCCGGTCGGCTACGCCATCTCCAGTTCCTGGTCGATGAACTGCCTCTGGATGCCAATCTTCGTCGCGTGGCTGGCCAAGACGATCATCATGCACTACGCGGGCGCGAAGACGTTCCAGAAGGCGATCCCCATCGCCCTCGGGCTGATCCTGGGCGAGTTCATCGTCGGATCGCTCTGGTGCATCCTCGGCATCGTGCTCCAGCAAACGACCTACTCATTCTGGGTGTAGTATCGCTCTGAAGCAGACACAGAATCGCCCGGAGGCAGTAGCCTCCGGGCGATTGCGATTATTGAAGTGAGCGAGCGCCCTTCAGTCCTCCCCAAACGCCTTCCGCTTCTCCCACTGCGTCGGGTGGTCGATCGGGTGCTCGCGAGCCATGATGCTCTCCGCCACTCGCCTCAACCCCTCGTCGAGCGAGACCTTCGGTTCCCCGAGCAAGCGCGCCATCTCGTCAGCCTTGCCGAGGAGGTTCGTGCCCTGTGGCTCGTTCTTGAACTTCGGCTCTTTGCCCATCAACTCGCCGAGGCGCGTCGCGATGTCGACGACGGAGACCTTCTCCGTGCCGGTCATGTTCAGAACCTTCGCCGGCACGGCGGCGACCTTGTGCGATGCGATCATCGCCTCCATGAGGTCATCGAGCCAGATCACGTTCACGTAACTCGTCGTGATGTCGATCTCCTCGTCGTCGCGGATCTGGCGCGCGATATCGGTCGGCACGCCAAATTCCTCGTGATACCCGTAGAAGATCCGATGCACGACGGCGGGCGTGTTGTTGCGCCGGCTGAAGTAGTCCACCATCCACTCGCCGCCCAGTCGGCTCAGCGCGTAAACGCTCACCGGCAGCGGCGGATCCGTCTCGACGCGCCCGTCCACGCTGTCCTCGTACACGTTCCCGCTCGACGCAAACAGGAAGCCCTTCGTCGTCGCGAAGTACTCTATCGCCCGACCGACCGCGCGAACGTTGATTTCGAAGGTGTAGTCCGTGTCACCCTCGGACCCGAACTTCATCGCGGCCTCGTGAAACACGTAGTCGAAGTCGTCCGGCACGCCGTCGAAGGCGTCGCCGCTCGTGACATCAGCCTTGTGCGTTGTGATGCCGAGTTCCTGGAGGCCCTCCTCCTGGCCCGGCGTCCCGAAACGCGCGAGACCGTGGACGTCGTTCCCCCTGTCAACCAGCATCCGCACCAGGTGCTTGCCGATCTTCCCGGTCGCGCCCAGCACGATCACGCGTTGGCCTTGCATGTAAGTATCCTCATCTCCTGATGCCGGTGTCTAACCGGCGATGCGATCGGCGATCTCCGCGGCATCCAATACGGCTTCTGTGACCTGCAGCCTCCTGCGCCTATCGCAGGCCGCGTACGCGCTCTCGATCAGTTGTTGCCCGTGGTCCGAACCTGAGTTATACAGCGCGAGTTTCGCCGGCGCCCAAAGCGCGGCCGCGGTCCGGACGTCGCCCGCGCGGCGCAAGCCCGGCGTATAGAGCTTCTCCATCAGCTCCTCATCAGAGGCGACGTCGAGCCCGTTCATGTCCACCACCACGGACTTCGCTCTGATCCCCGCCGCTGACGCCAGCAGGCACCACGCGCCTGCGTCGCCAAGCCCCACCAGGCTGATCTTCCGATCCCCCGCGAGGCTCTGCGCGTAGACGAGCGCCGTCACGATGTCTTGCACCCGCAGCGCCGTGTCCGTGCGATTGTACGTGGTGTAGAACTGAGATTCAAGGTCCTGCTCAGATTCGGCCGAGAGCACGTTCTCGCCCATGCCGTAAACGTCGATCTGCATGACGCGGCAGCCCGCGGCGACCAGGCCGTTCCCCACATCGCGTCCCCCGTCTTCCACAACGACGACCACGCGCCCATCTTCCGGTCCATCGAGAGTGGCGTGGACCTTCGTCCAGGGCATGCCCTCCACCGATAGCACGAAACCATCGCCGGTGTCTTCGCGCCCTATGTCATCCGCCGCCGGCACTCGCAAGTTCAGCGCGTGAGCCAGAGACGACCCATAGACCTCGCGAAACGCCTTCAGCCCCTTCTTATCCTCGGGGGTGTGGGCGTCGAGTTGCTTCTCCGAGGCCGCGTAGAGCGACTCGAACAACGCCTCCTCGCTAAGGGCGTTGCTGGGCATCTCGCGATCCGCGAATACGAGCAAGTCCTCATCCTTCTCCACTTCGAAGGGCTGCTCGCGCAAGGATTCCGCGTCATCAATGCCATGAAGCCACTTGCCCATGAAGCCATACACGTGCTCGCGGCTCTCCAGATTGTAGTTGTGCTCGGCATCGACCTGGACGTACTCCACCTTCTCCATCGCGCCGTGGAGATCGTAGATCGTCTCCACGTCCGGGCCTTCCTCGACGAGCGTGTTCTTCGTCCAGTCGCCCGACGCCGAGACCAGCATCAGCGGCCGAGGCGCCTGCAGCGCGGCGATCTCCGTGTTGAACGTGTCGACGCGCAGGTTCGGCGCGTTCTCGCAGACGCACCCGCCCTGCATGTGCGCCGAAACCATGTTCACCGGCGCCGCGACCTTCACGCGCTCGTCAATGCCCATCACCATGAACGTCTGCGTGCCGCCTCCGGACGCGCCCGTGCAGGCGATCCGATCGTCATCGACCTCCGGCAAGCTCTGCAAGAAGTCGATCGAACGGATGCTGTTCCAGAGCTGCAGAGCCAGATTGCACTGACCCCAAAGCTCCCGACGCTGCTCGACCTTGCGGTGCTCTATCTGCGACGAGTCCCGATAACCCACCATGTCGTAGGTGAAGACCACGTTCCCCTGCCGCGCGAGGCTGATGCCCCGGCCCGGAACGGAGCCTCGCTCCTCGTTCGCCAACCGACCGACGGACCAGTGTCCGTGTGGCGAGATGATCCCCGGGAACGGCCCTTCCTTACCAAGCGGCCGGTACAGATTCCCACAGACATAGAACCCCGGGTAGCTCTGGAAGTAGACCTTCTCAACCGAGTAGCCGTCACGCTCGATGCGCC
>CAZKUN010000009.1:0-32192 GCA_964555935.1 uncultured Armatimonadia bacterium
ACGTGGATGGTGGCGCGCGGACCGTGATCGAGGCGCTGCAGGAAGTGGTGACCGAGGACGGCACCTTGCTGCTGCCGTCATTCAACCATGGCACGCCGTTCCAGGGGGGTGGAGCGGGGATCTACGACCCGCGCGAGACGCCAACACCAAACGGGATCATCCCCGAGACATTCCGGAAGATGCCAGGCGTCTGGCGAGGGATGAACCCGACCCACCCCTACTGCGCGTGGGGACGCGACGCCGAGCGCTTCGTCAACCGCCATCACCTCACGCTGACGATGGGCCCCGATTCACCTCAAGGCATGCTCCAGCGAGAGGGCGGGTATTGCCTCTTCCTCGGCACGAACTACCACACCAACACATTCAAGCACGTGGTCGAGATGTCCACCGGCGCGCCATGCCTGGGTCGCCGGACCTTCGCCGTCCCGGTTAGGGCGCCGGACGGACGCGTGATCAGCATGCGGAGCTGGGGCTACCGGGCCAGCGCGTGCCCGATCTCAGATCCTCACGAGCACATCGACGTGATGATGGATGTTGCCGATTTGCACAAGCACAGCCGCATCGGCGGCGCCATCACAACGCTGTTCAAGCTTGAGGACTGCTTCAACGTGCTGGCGGATATGCTCAGGACCGGACACGCCGGCTTCCCGCCGTGCACGGACTGTCCCGTGCGTCCAGCCGCCAGCGCGCATGATGTGGAAACAGACTGGGACGACGAGTCCGACGCGCTATTGCCGGACGCGGAAGCGCGCGACCTCGAGCCTATGGCGTGGCTCGGAGGCGATGGAGAAGACAGATGACGATCTGTCTCTGACCCGCGGTTACGGAGCGAGCACATGACGACTCGAGAGCGATTCCTGAAGATCGTCCATTTCGAGCAACCTGATTACGTGCCGTATTGGTACGCGCCGGGAATTGGGCTGGCGCACATCGAGACCGTCGAAGGCTGGCGGCACAACGAGGGCTACCCGAGCGACAACGATTCGCTCGTGGAGTTCTGGGGCGCCGAGGGCTACGCCGGCGTGGGGCTTCACACGGGGTTCCTGCCAGGCTTCCCGGTCGAGCACACCGATCTCGGGGACGGGTACGTGCTGATCAAGCAGCACAAGGCCGAGACGCGTGAACTGGCCGACAACTCGGATTTCTACACCATGCCCGAGTACAAGACTTACATGTTCGAGGACCGGCGCGACTGGGAAGAGCACATGCGCCCGCGACTGGACCCGGACAACCCCGATCGTCCCAAGCCCACCGTGCCTGAGACCCAGCCCGACCAGCCGCTATCGGTTCATTGCCCGAGCTACATTGGCACGCTGAGGACCTGGTTCGGACTGGATACCATCAGCTACATCATGCGCGACGACCCGGCGCTGATCCACGAGATCAACCGCGCCACTACCGACCTGTTTCTCAGTCAGGCGCACCACGTCGCGGAGCGGATCCAGATCGACGCGGTCACGGGCTGGGAGGACATCTGCTACCGGAGCGGGATGCTGCTGTCGCCGGCGGCCTTTGAGGAGTTCTGCGCGCCGTACTACCGAGAGATCGCTGACTTCGCGAAAGAGGTCGGCGCGGCGGTGATCGACGTGGATTGCGATGGTGACATCAGCGAGTTCGTCCACTGCTTGTGGGGCGCGGGCGTCAACATGTGCCACGCGTTTGAGCCGACCCACGGAGGCTCAGACATCATCCGCATCCGCGAGGAGTTGCCACGCTTCATCGTCTGTGGCGGCCTCGACAAGCACGCGATGGTCGACCCCGATCCGGCGACCGCGATTGCCGAGATCGACGCGAAGGTCCCGCCGATGCTGGCGAAGGGCGGATACCTGCCGAGCATCGACCACGGCCTCCCGCCCCACTGTCGGTACGCGCCCTTCTGGCACTTCATGAATCGCATCCGCGAGCACTGCGGCGCGCCAGCGGCTCCGTTCCAAGAGGCCGGCGCGCCCGGCGCTCAGTAGTAGGCCACGACGTGCAGCGGCGACGCGCTCGCGTCGAGCGTGATCGTCCCGTCCGCGTGGTCCGCCCACTTGCGCCCGTTGACCGTCACGCGCGAGATTGCGGCTCCATCGGGATGCCGCAAGTGCAGCACGATCTGTTTCAGCCCCCGCAGCGCCTCACACTCGATGCCCGCTCGAACCCTCCCCTGACCCAGTTCGGAATCGATGCGGAAGCTCGCGTTTCCGAACCGCGTCGGCGCGTCGTCGACGCGAATGACCTCGCCATCGCGCAGCCAGTCCCGTGGAGCCGCGCTGCACAGCACCAGTCGATTCTCGTCCTCGCGAAGCAGCATCGTCCGCAGCATGAAGAGCTGCTGCGACCCCGAGTAGAGGTGCGGCAGCGTCATGGCGTTCTCGCCCGTCTTGACCTGCGTGCACTCGACGGATGAGAACGTCTCGCGCGACATGCCGTATGCCAGCCCCGCGTAGAGGCCCAGCAGATAGCGCTCCGGCCTGTTGTGGATGAGCTGGTGCTCCATGTATCCATAGCCGTAGGCGTGATCGATGCCACCGACGAACTCGCTCGTGCCAAGGAGGATCCCACCGGCCTCCCGCAGGAAGCGCGCGATCTGCTTTGCCTCCTTGCTGCGAGGCCCCGGGAAGCCACACTCGAGCAGCGTCGATGCGACCAGGCCGTAGTAGTTGCGGCTCTCGTAGGAGGAGTCTTTGAGCAAGCGATACGTGTCCGGCTCGATGGGGATCACCTTGCGCCCGTTCACCGTCACCGTGCTCGCGCGCATCGACGCGAGGACATCCCGGCGGTAGGTTGTCGCCTCCCGGGCGATGGCTCGCGAGTCGATGCCGACCTCGGCCAGGGCGTCCGCGATCCGTCCCATCCCGGCCGCGCAGTAGCAGTTGTGCAGTTGCGAGAAGACCGGCGCGGCGTAATCGCAGTAAGAGCGGTGCTTGATCAGCCCCCGGACGCGCGGTTCGGCATCGCGCGTCTCCGCGCGGTGGGTTGTGAGCCATTCGCACGCATTGAGCGCTGAATCGGCATTCGCGCGAAGCCAGTCAACATCGCCCGTCGTCTCGTAGTGAACGGCCATCGCGATCAGCAGCGTGCCGGTGTCAGTCAGACCGAAGTTCCAGTCCAGCAGGCCCTCGGGGCTTTGGTGGTTCATCAGCGTCGCCAACACAGCCTCCGCCTCATCGTGGCGACCCCACAGGTCCAACACCCACGCATAGCGCGCGGCGCTGTAGCCGTAGACCTCTTCATAGAAGTGCGCGCCATCGTGTGGCTCGTAGAGGTCACCAACTCGGTCGACATCAATGGCGTTGTATGCCAGCCAGGCGCGATGCCCGTCCATCAGGCGCTCGTCCGGCACCGAGATTTGCATGCCCTTGGCGTGCTCGCGCCGCCAGAAGCCTCGGGTCGCGAGCATCCATGCTTCGGCATCGCAGGGGCAGACATCCTCGGCGATGCTGCCAAACTCAACGGGGCAGGGCAGCATGACGGCCCACTTCTCCGAGCCCTCCGCCGGCAATTCCAGCACGCTCGACGCGGCGAGAACGCCCGTTGACTTCGGCTCGACTCTAAACCCAACCCGAACGGTCCTGGCACCCGTGGTGCTGGTGGCCCGGAGGTGGACGTAGGCCCTCAGGGGCTCTCTATCGCTGAATCCATCCGCGTATCCCAGCACCATCTGCTCGTACTCCACGCCATCATGGGCCCACGTGGCCAACACAACCGGCAGATGGCCGTCCAGCAATCGCTTGACGGGGCGCTCCGGGCCGCTGCCGAACGGAGTGTAGTCATCCCCCACCGTCATCGTGCCGATTGCCAGTGCGCCGGCCGCCGTCGGGAGTTCGACCGAGCCCGTTTCCGTGACGCCTATCTCGTAGGGGTGCCACTTGGTGCCGACGGCCTCGCGAACGTGCTTCAGCGGCGGGTAGACCGCGGCTACCTGCTCGTAAGTGGGATCGCCCGCTTCGGCCAGCAGGGCCTCGCCCACCACATCGCCCGCGGGCGCAAGCTCGTCGCGGCGCAGCTTCAGCCGGTCTCGTGGCGTGGGCTCGATGGTGACTTCATCGAACCACTGCACGGTTACCACCGACGGATCGGCATAGTCGTTGTCGAGGTCGGGCGCCGAGTAGGCCGCATCGTGATTCGATCCGTACCCCTTCCCCACTACAAGCAGCCTCGGCGCCCCCAACCATTCATCCGGGCGCGACGTGACCCGCTGGACAGCCCAGTCCTCGTCGCCGACCCGCGCGTAGTATCGGACGCAGTCTTTCCCGAGTTCGATCCGCAGCCCGTGCGGCCGGCTACGGTCACACGGGTCGAGATAATGCTCCATGGGCTGTCCGCCCAGTGCCTCGGCAACGTAATACAGCCCGTCCTGGGGATCAATGATGCTAAGTTGACACCACGCGCCCGGCGCCCAATAGAGGAAGATGCCCGAACTCCAGCTCACCCCGGATGGCACGGAGGGCTGCATGACGGCGGAGACCGTCACGAGGTCGCGGCCGATCTCGCGCTCGATGTGGGCGTGCTGATTGAGCCGCGACTCAATCCGCAGCCGCCCATCCACGACCTCGACGGTGTTGCCATCGGAGGCGTCCACCTGCCAACCCGGAAGGCCCGGATCAGCGAAATCGTCATGGAACGGGGTGGCCGCGGCGGCGAGGGGCAACATCAACGCGCAGCACAGGGCAAGGGCACGTGGGAGCATGCAAACCGTCCTTTTGGGTCAGCGTCGACTGAGCGTCACTGTGATTTCGGCATTCGGCTTGAGGTCAAACACGAGCACGAGGTGGCACTCGCCCGCTCGATTGCGCGCGAGGATGTGTTCGGTAGCGTTGGTCCGGATCTCTGCATCGGGACCAACGTCGTTCGGCAGGCCCCAGAGCGCGATCGCATAGTCTGCAAACTCAGCCTCCGTCCGCATCGTCAGCCGCATGGTCATCTCGCGGCCCTGACGGTCCCATCCCGAGCGCCGGACGTCAACGTCGGGCGTCTCAATGTGGGTGATGGTGCTGCCAAGGGGCCCGCGCTCTTGGACCGTGTAGTCGGACCACCAGATAGGATTCGGCGATTCGCGCTCGAAGCGGATCGACCGCCGGTGATCCTCGACCAGGATGTACTCGCAAGAGAGCGGGTCTTTCAGCGGAGGCTTGCGGCGCCGATCCGCCATGACACTGCTGATGCGCGTCTCCCAAGGGATCCGATCGCGCGGGACGAGGAGACCCTCCCCGCACCACGTGCAGAGCCACCACTTGTCGTGCTGAACGTGGTCGGTCTGGCTGACGAAGACCGTGCGCGGGGTCCGCTCGTAGTGCCTGCGGTAGTAGTCGGCGGTATCGATTGAGCGCGCGAAGACGACCTTGTGCCGCTTCGGCAATTCGAACGCGATGAGGCGCTGATACTGCTCGACGAAACGCAGCATGTCTGGCTCGTCCGAGCCCTCGCCTCGAGCCCAATCGCCAACGCGGAAGGCGTCCGTCGCCGGCGAGAACGCGTGTTCGGGGACCTCGCCCGTCGCCGAGACCACGCCATTGAGGTAATGCGTCAGCGTGTTGCCGTCTCGCACGACTGCAAAGTGCTGCCACTCGCCCGCCGCGAGCTGCGTCGCAACGTCGGTGCCCACCCAGTGGTCTCGATCGCCGGCGATCAGGTAGAAGCGGTTCGTGCTGTGCCCATCCTGCTCGATTGATAGCCCGCGATAGCCCTCGACGCCGTCGCTGCTGTGGCTTGAGATGATGTTGGCCCACGAGCGCTGAGATGCTCCGGGCCTCACCCAGCAGGCCACTGTGAAATCCCGGCTCCGCACTTCCACCGGCGCGTCCATCACGAGGCGATCATCCTCGCCGTCGAGGCTGATCCCATCGCCGAACGCCCAGGCAGCAAGCGCGTCATCGACGGCGAGCACGTCGCCGTTCATCACCTCGGCGATCTCACCCTCATCAAGCGCGCGTTCCATGATGAGGACCTGCTTCACGTCGCCCCTGAAGTTGCGGGGGTCGCGGACGGCGTACTCGAAGGCCGGGTTGGGGTATCCTGGCCCCACCAAGCCATCGTACAGAGGGACGGCGAATGCAGCATGTCCGCTCATCTCCGCCAACAACTGCAGCTCCTCGACTCCCTCGCGGACGCATCGCTCGGCCACATCCCAATCGCCCGCGGCAGCCTTGTAGTGCCAGCTCACCGGACCGATGAAGTGCCACCCGCCGCAGAAATCCCACTGGTGCGCGACGACGGCTCCGCCCTCGGCCTGATTCGCCTTGCGGCAGTCGACTGGGGATGCGAAGTAGGGGAACTCGGGCATCCCCAGCCACGGCGGCGCGTTCGCCTCGTTCAGGCCGCAGTGGTCGTTGACGCCCAACTCGGCCAGCGCATCCGTGTAGCCCGGATCGACGCCATGACGCATGTCGATTCGCGCCGAGCGCGCGTCGCTTGGATCCGGCAACAACGCGCGAGCGCGCTCCAGCATCGCGCCATACGTGGCGAGGCGTTCATCGCGCGTCAGCTCAGGCGTGTCGGGCAGCCAAGGGATGACCGTGTCGCCGAAGCACCGGTGGTAGCCCACCAGCTTCGCGCAGAGCGGATCGTCCATGGTGAACTGGTCCGCGGGCAGACGGTAGTCAAGCGGGATACCCGTGGCGTGCAAGGTTGGCTCGGCTTCCAGCCCCTCAAACGCGCTGAAGCGTAGCACGATTGAATCGTCCTCGATGGCCGAGAAATAGCGATAGAGCGTCTCCCCACCCACGCGCCAGCGGGCGAGGTAGCTGCCCGGCTTGTTGGGCACGTAAGTGAGTTCGGAAGAATCGATGGGAAGCGTTTCGCTGGGGATCGCGTCCAGCCAATCGAGATCGCCGCCCGCGACGAAACGCTGGCCCGGCTTGGCCCGCTCCAGGTAACGAGGGAATATCTCCAGGTCCCCCGCATCAGCGCCCTCGGGCACGTGGAGCCGAAACGTGATCGATTCACCGAGTTTCAGCAGGCGGCTAGTGGTCGTCAGTTGCGGCTGTGACAGTAGACGAGGGTTCATCGTCTGGGCCTCCCCGGACGTCGTGCTCAGACCGATGGTGATCAGGATGGCGCATGCCGTCATGACTACCCACGCGCGAAGATCGGATTCCCCGGCACCGAGGTTGGGCCACATCCGCAGACGTAATCCTCGGGCGTCATCGCCAGCGTCTCGCCGATGTCGTCCCACATCTGCGTCGTCTCGTTGCAGATGCTCATGACAACCTCGGGCTTGCGCTCATTCGCGCGCTGGATGACGAAATCGTAGACCTCGCGCCTTAGGTCGTGGGGGAAGATGTGCTTCGTGTTCGGGTAGTATTGCTTCCCCGGCGGGCCGTCGCTGTAGAGATCGGTCATCCCGTCCAGGAATCTGGGATCCAAAAGCGAGGTGTCGAGCGTCTCGCCGACCGCTTCCGGGTTCATCCAACCCAGCAGGTCGATCGTGATGAGGTCAGGCGTGCAGGCGTCGAGCAGATCGTCCACCAACGCCGCCAGCTCATCGCGCCAGCCCTTGATCGGCACGATTGGGCTGAACCTCACGCGCGGCACGTAACCCGCGCGCTCGACCTTGGCCGCGGCCGCGATGCGCTGGGGTGTGCCGGGGGTGGCGTGCTCGATCAATTCCGCCACGCTGGTGCTTGAGATCGTGAAGCTCACGATCGTATGCCCGCCGTGCTCAAGCGGCAGGAGATGGTCCACATTGTCGCTCTTCGTGTAGAGCATCAGATACTTGTCTTCGGTCGCCGCGAAGAAGGGGACCATCAGCGCGGAGGCACCGTACTCGGGTTCGAAGGCAATCGTGTCGGTGTAGTTGTCGTATTTGTAGAGCTGAAGCCATGGGTTCGCGTCGACCAACTCCGGCAGCCGATCCACCAGTTCCTCGAGGTTGACCATGATGTTGACGTACGCGCCGACGTGGCAGTAGTCGCACCGGTGCAAACATCCGAACGCCGAGTGAACCTCCCACGCGTCCTGGCAGACCGAGCCGCGAGAGCCGTAGTAATCCCGCCCTTTCCGAAGCGTCCAAGCCGCCGCGCCGTCGAGCATCCGGAACGCCGTCCCGGGGTAGTCCTGCCGCCGCCGGGCCAGCGTTTCGGGGTCATCCCACGTGAACGCGTTGAAGATGAGAACGGGGTCGCCCGTCTGCTGCCACTGGCCCGTCCGCCACGCCAATCTCTGGTGCCACTCGTTACCAAGGCTGATCTCGTTTAGTCGCTCGTCATCGACGGTCTCGGGCCGGCAGTCAACGTGCCTCAGCATCCGCTCGACGCGCGCCTTGCGCTCAGGCGTCGCCAGGGCGCGTTCATGGATGTAGACGGCGGGCGGGTTGATCTCGTACATGCTGACACCATTCTCCCATCGGATCACTCACGCGGGATCCGGATCGAAACTCGGCACTTTGAGCAACTCGCCGCCGCGCAGGGCCGATTCGTGCGCGACGATTCCCGGAGCGGTCTCGGCGACCGCCGTGTAGACGTCGACAGACGGCTCGCGGTCCTCGAGAATCGCGCGGTTGAACTCGTGAGTGATGAAGGTGTGGGAATTGCCGTGACCGGTCCCCACGCGCATCGGCTCGGGCAGGAGGTGCAGGTAGTCCGGAGTGGTCTTAACATCCGCCTCGCCGGCGCGCTTCACCACGAAGGGCTGCCCAGCCCAGCCCGCCATGAAGGCGGTCATCTCTCGGCCGAACCACTGGGCTCGCTCACCGTGGGCATGGAGCGTGCGCGACCGATTGCAGCGGCAGATGTTGCCGCGATCCGTGCGAAGCATCGCAATGCCCGTATCGAACGGATTGTCGTACTGGTTGCCGACGAACTGGGGGTCTTCCTCGGGCGTCGGGCCCCAGCCCATGCACGAGACCTCGGTGAACCGCTCGCCGGTGACGCCCACCACATAGTCGGTGCAGTGCGTGGGGTAGAGCATCGGTGGAAAACCATGTCGCCAGGTCGGCTTGCCGTCACGGAACCAAAGCCGGTCGCGCTCTTTGCTGCCGGGGCGGGCGGGATGGTAGTACTCGACCTCCGAGTAGAGCAACTCGCCGAACGCGCCGTCGTGGTAGAGCTGGCGCATCAGCATTGCCTGCGCGCGGTAGTGGCTCGTCTCCGCCATCATGTAACGGACGCCGTTGCGCTCCTTGGCGGCTACGAGTTCGGCGCATCCTTCAAGATCCATCGCCGCCGGAACGGCGCTCATGCAGTGCTTGCCGGTGTCCATGACGGCCACGCAGTGGCGGACGTGGTCGGGCGCGCCGGTGAAGACCGCCACCGCGTCGATGGAGTCGTCGAGGATCAGCTTCTCAAGCGATTCGTAGGACTTCTCGCAGCTATAGACCTTCATCAGCCGCTCGCGACGGTCCGGGCGCAGGTCACTCACCGCCGCGACCGTACAGTTCGGGTCGAGATGCCACTGGAACGCCGCGCCAAAGCCGCCGCCGACGATCCCAACGCGAACCTTCCGGTCGTCTTCGGTCGATGCCGCCGCCTGGGCCTCCAGCGCGCGCGAGGCGTTGGCGATGGCCGCGCCGATCCCGACCGTTCCCGCGGCTTTCATGAACCCGCGTCGAGTGATATCGTCCGCCATCATCGTTTGGGCCTCCTCACAGTCACGAGACTCTACACCTCGGCCAGGCGAGCCAGCAGACCAAGGCTCGCGTCCACGAGCACGCGCTCGGATCCCGGACCGGACGGCGTGAAGCTGGGCTCATACGCTCCCTCGGTGTATCCGTCATCGGTCGGCATGTAGGCCGAGAGCCCGTTCGCGCAGCTCACCACCATCGTCTGCGTGAAGGGAGAGCGCTGCTTGATCTGCAGGCCAATCTCCGCGAACGGCTCTCCGGGGAGCGCAACGAGTCCCAAGTCGCCGACGCGCATCGCCCAGATCTCCGTTGGGTAGCCGTCTGGGTGGGTTGCGATCTCTCTCGCCAACTGCAGCACGAACTGGTCCATGCTCGCCGCCGCACCATCCGGATCCGGGTTGGCGGCCAGCTTCGCCTCCGCCTCGGGCACAGAGGGGATGTTGGGATTCATCGGCAGCATCGCAACCTGCCGAGCGCACGCCAGCGGCACATCGTCTCGCGAGTCCTCAATCGCCAACCATGTCCGCGCCGCTTCCGCCGCTAGCGATTTCCCGACGCGCTCGCGCGAGCCATCACCCCGCCACCGGGGCACCTGGTCGCCAGAGCACCCGGCCGCGAATAGGAGCGGCGCTCCTATGAGCGCCTCGAACCCCAGCCTCGCCCAACCCGGATAGTCCGCCGAGAAGTGATGGTGATCGCCTCCGCCGCACACCGCATGCCCGGCGAAGTTCACCATCCCCACCATCGGCCGGCCATCGCTCCCATCGACGCGCAACACGACGACTTCTCCGTCAGCAACGCCGACGCGATCTCCGGCCAGATCCGCCAGCGGCGCCGACAGCCTCGGCCCCTTGTGCTCGCCGCGAGCCCACGCCCGCGCCAGACGGTTGCCTTCCCTACTGGCCACCGCAGCCTGCTCTGGTGGCAGCGTATACTGCATTGCTGCCTCGCCCGTTGGGCCGATCAGGCGCCGGTTGAATGTGATGCCATCGGCAAAGCCGTTCCCAGAACCCGCAACGCCCGGCGCGCGAGCCTCCCGCGCTGTCTCAACCAGCCCCGCGAGCGTCTCAACGAGATCGCGCCGGTACTGCGCCGAGATGGTCTCCCGCACGGATGGCGTCGTGTACCAGGTGGGCGAGACCGTCGGGCCCCAGTGGGTGTGGCTTGAGCAGACCATTACGTTCTCGGCCGGTATCCCTGACCGCTCGGCCGACCGCCGCCGCACTTCAGTGGCGACGGGCTCATCCAGACCAACGAGGTCTGTGGAGATCAACGCGCACGCAACGCCGCCACTTCCGAGAACCAAGGCCTGCGCCATCAGCGGGTCGTTGACCCCCGTCGCGCCGGTCGTGCGATCCGAATAGCCCGCCATCGCAACGCCGAGCGGCGGCGTGATCTCGGCAGATGCATAACCAACGGTCAGATCTGACATGCGATCGGCTCCTGGCGCGTGATGGGCACGTCAAGCGCAAACTTCTTCCTCTCCGGCCGTCATGGACCTGCGTCCCAGGCTCCCGCGCCAGCAGGGATGCGCGTGGAGGTAGACGCATCTCAAGGCCCGAACCGCTCGATAGACGCTACTCGCCGTTGGAGGAGCCCTGTGAAGCGCGCGCCGAACATCATGATCATCCTCGCCGATGACCTGGACTATGGCGACATCGGGTGCTACGGCAACGCGCGCATACAGACGCCGAATATCGACGCGCTCGCGGCGGGCGGGCTGCGTTTCACCGATTTCCATTCCAGCGGCGCCGTCTGCAGCCCGACGAGGGCGGGGCTCCTGACCGGGCGATACCAGCAGCGCGCCGGCATTCCCGGTGTCGTAACTGCCGCCGGGCACCGCGACAAGGGTCTCTCGCCCGACGAGGTCACTTTCGCTAAGTGCCTCCGAGACGCGGGTTACGCAACGGGTGTCTTCGGCAAGTGGCACCTGGGCTACGACCCGAAGTTCAACCCCGTTCACCATGGGTTCGACGAGTTTCGCGGATACGTCAGCGGCAACGTCGATTACATCTCTCATCATGACCAGACCGGCGTCCACGACTGGTGGGACGGCGACACGCCCATTCACGAGGAGGGCTACACCACCCATCTTATCACCGAACACTCGCTCCGTTTCATCGAGGAGAACCATGACCGCCCGTTCTGCCTCTACATAGCCCACGAGGCGCCCCACTACCCGTATCAGGTGCCCGGCGACGAGCCGGTTCGCTCCGACGGCAAGGGCGGGATGGGACGGCGCAAGGACGACGTGAGCGAGGAGTACCGGACGATGGTCGAGGTGATGGATGACGGTGTCGGTGAGGTCGTCGCGACCGTCGAGCGGCTTGGCATCGAGCGGGAGACGCTGATCTTCTTCTTCTCCGACAACGGCGCGTGTGGCGAGGGGTCAAACGCCCCTCTGCGCGGCGGCAAGGGCAATGTCTACGAGGGTGGTCACCGCGTCCCGGCGATTGCCTACTGGCCCGGCGTCGTCGCGCCGGACACCGAGACCGCCGAACCGACAATCAGCCTCGACCTCATGCCGACGGTGCTTGAACTCGCCGACGCGCCCGTTCCCGCCGGCCACGGGCTAGACGGCGCGGACCTGACGACACTGCTCCGAGGCGAGCCGCTCGCGCAAGAGCGCCCGCTCTTCTGGGCTCATGGCGAGCAACGAGCCATGCGGCTTGGGGAATGGAAGCTGGTCATCATGTCGCCCGGCGGCCCGGCGGAACTCTACAACGTGGCCGAAGACATGGCCGAGACGATTGACCTCGCCGACGACCACCCACGCCGCGTCGCCGAGATGCGCGCGACGCTGACGGCTTGGGAATCGGACGTCAATGCTGATCAGGAATGGTGACTACACCCATGTTGCTACCGACCCTCGTGGCGATTGTGGCCGCCGGAGCCCCCGCGCAGCAACCGGAGGTGACCCACTTGACGCCCGAAGATGTCCGCCATGGCGAGCTGACAGCGGAGCACTACAAGGACGCGGTCCTCATCAGCGTGGATCTCCAGGAGATCCCCCACGTCACCGTGCGCGAGGAACATGTCCCCGAGTCCCACCGCGCCCAAGGGGTCGATGCGGCCGATGTGAATGCCGCGAACGACTACCTGTTCGAGTCCGCGATGCCGAACGCGGCAAGAATCGTCAAGCACTGCCGCGCGCTCGGAATGCCGGTCGTGCTCGTGCATTGGGGCTATCGCTTCAAGGATGCGATGGACCTCGATCCGGTGACCCGCGCGGTCTTCCTCGAGCAGTTCGGCGAGGATTGGGAGCGCTGGCCTCACCACATCGACCACCCTACCTCCCGCCCGGCGGAGGTCCTCGACCCGCAGCCGACGGACTACATCATCGCCAAGACCGCGCAAGATGCCTTCACTTCGTCGAACATCGACTTCGTGCTTAAGAACCTGGGCGCGAAGACGCTCATCCTGATGGGCGGGCACACGAATGGATGTCTCCAGCAGACGGGTCAGAGCGCCGTCGAGCACGGTTACGAGACGATCTGCATTGCGGACGCGACGTGGGACTTCGCCGAAAGCCACCGGCTGCGGGGGATCAAGCGGGTCGACTATGACATCGTATGTACCACCGAAGACGTCCTGGCCATCGATCCGGAGCAGGAAGCGCAGGAGGACTGACATGCGGATCAGCACGCTCGTCCTGACATTGCTCATCCCGCTCGCCGCGCACGCTCAGGACCGCGATTCCGATGGGTTGCCCGATGCCATTGAGAAGCGCCTGGGCACCAACCCGGACCTGGATGAGGAGCTTCAACTCATCATCGACGACAAGGCGCGCGGCGACGGCGACGAGACAACCCGGGGCGACGGATCGGCTCCCGATATCGATCAGGTCCTCTTCGCGCACGTGGCGGGCGATCGCTACGTCTGGAAGGTCACCTTCGCCGGGGACTTCCCGGAGGCCGACACGTACTTTCACCTCTACAACGACATCGATAACGACCAATCAAACGGTCGCCAGGACAAGGAGTGGGTCAAGGGCGTGGACGTGATGTACACCCTCACCGACCGCAACCCGACCCCCCGCTACCACAACCCGGAAATCCAGGCCGACCGTCGGTTGCCGCCGAGGATGGCGGTCGAAGGCAATGCGGTCTACGTCTGCGATGACGTGAACATGAACGTGGTCGACGGCCAGACCCTTTTCCGCATGCACGTCCTCGTCCACCTCCGCTCGGACCCATCGCACGCGGACCAGACGGTCTGGGTCGACTGCAAGGCGCCGTTGCACCCCGAGCGCGACCTGGCCGACGTCCCCTACCTCAATCCCGAGGGCTTCGAACTGATCGCCATGCCGAACCTCGCCCAGCTCCTCCATGGCCTCTGGGAGGACGAGCGCACGGTCCGCCTCCAACAGGCCGACGCGGAGATCAACGGGTACGTGCCCTTGATGAACATGGACTTCGATGGCCACGGCGCCGAGGGCGAGAGCGTTGCCTGGAAGTCTCCCGTGGCGGGGGCCTACCACATCGGCCTCCTGCTTAGAAGCGGCTCGCACGTTGTCAGCGGACTCGAGGTCAGCGTCCGTGGCGAGAAGTTCGGCACCGTTGCGGGGCTTCGGGCCGGCGACACGCTCTACGCCTCGTCCGACACGACGCAGCTCGCCGAGGGCGACGAAATCGCGATCCGTTCCTCGGAGAACTCCGGCACCGTGCGTTTCGGCAATGTTTGCCTGCTGGCCGAGATGCCGGCCGTGCCCGAGCTTGTCATCACCGATCTGCGCGCCTGGCACATGCTGGATGAGCCTGGCGAACGACCGGGTCGCATCATGGTCGCCTGGACCACCAACCGCCCGACCGACGGGAAGATCGATTACTCGCTCGCCGGTCCGGAGGCGATGGAGCAGAACGGCACGCTCGACGAGGACCGGGGCTACGTAAACAGCCACCACGTGTTCCTTCCGCCGGAGCTGACGGCCTCGGGGTACCAGCTCGCCGTGACCTGCGCCGAGGAGGAGCAGGACACGTACCAGGCACAGACGGCGACGGCGGGGTACACGGTGTGGGCGAACGCGCGGCAGCAGTACACGAGCACTGGCGCCGAGGACTTGCCGCTGCCAATGACCCGCATCCCCCTCACCATCGACGGGCCCGCCGGTGTCGCGCGCACGGGTTTCCCGGTCGCCTCCGGCGTGCCACTCCCGCCACTCACGCTCACTGCGCCCAAGTCCTGCCGCGTGTTGGATGCAGCGGGCAACGTCGTGCCCGCCCAATTCACCCCGCTGGCGTACCATCCAAACGGATTCTACGTGAAGTGGCTGCTCGTGGAGTTCCTCGCCGATGCCGACCCGGATCAGCCATCCGCTTACCAGTTGCAGTGCATGATACCCGTGGACCCGGAAGTCGAGCCGAATCCGACCGACACGCTGCTGGAGGTCAAGTACGACCAAGTGGAGGCCTTCCCGCCTGCGCCCGTCGGGGCCACGACGCTTCCCGTGGAGATCAGCACGGGCCCCCTCGCGCTTACGCTTGGCGGGGGCGGCTTCACGCCGTTCGCCGAGGCGATGGTGGACGGCATGTTCGTCGCCGACGCCGATGCGGGAGACTGCGGCATTGAGATCACTGACGGCGACGGCAACGTCTACTCATCCGCGCTCGTCGAGCCGGACGAGGTCATCATCGAATCCTCCGGCCCGATCCGCGCGACGATCCGCGTGAAGGGCAAGTTCGCCAACGCCGCCGGCGAAAGCTACATGCGCTACACCTGCCGCATGCACTTCTACGCGGGTCAGCCGTTCGTGCGGACGGTGCTCTCGATCGATAACGACGTGGCTGATCCGGACATGAACCTCATCGGCCGCGCGACGCTCCGCATCCCCGCCGAACTCGCGGCGGCGCAAGTAAGTTGCGGAGCGGATGGCGAAGCCGTCGACCTCGCGGTTGGGTCGCGCCTGCTGCAGGACGAAGACAATCGCTTCACGGCAGGCGCAGCGCAGGGCGAGCATGCCGACGGCTGGATCATGGCCCGTGGTGGCGCGGGATCGATAGCAGTAGCTGTCCGCGACTTCTGGCAGCTCTACCCCAAGGCATTCGCAACTGACGACGTGGGGATTACGGTGGAGCTTCTCCCGGAACTCCCGGAGACTTACGCGGCCGACGCTAGCGACGACGACCTCACCAAGCTCTACTACTGGGCCGATGCCGGCCGCTACAAGGTCCGCACCGGCGTTCGCCTGACCACCGAGTTCGCGGTTGACTTCGCTCCCGAACCGGCGGGCGCCGAATACCCTCGCGCGGCGGCTTGGCAAGAGCCCCTCTTCGCCGCCTGCACTCCCGAGTGGTACTGCGACTCCGGCGCCTTCGGCCCGATGGTGCCGCGCAAGGCCGGCAAGTTCGATCACTACGAAAACGACCTCGACGACGCCTTCGCCAGCTTCATGAAGCGCCGCGTGGACGTGCGCGAGTATGGCTTCATGAACTACGGCGACTGGTTTGGGGAGCGCACCTGGAACTGGGGCAACATCGAGTACGATACCCAGTGGTCGCTCGCGTCGAACTTCGCCCGCACGGGCAATGTCGGGATGCTCCGCGCCGCCGAGGAGGCCGCGTGGCACAACGCCGATGTCGACACGATTCGCTACTCGGCTAATCCCGACGAAATCGGCCGCGTCTACACGCATTGCACCGGCCACACGGGCGGCTACTTCCCTCCCGAGTGGAAGGACATGCGCGGGTTCAACTCCGGATATCGCGACACGGGGCATACGTGGTGCCAGGGCAACTTCACTCTCGCGATGCTCACGGGGGAGCGCCGCTACCTCGAATCCGCGCGCCTGGTCGCGGATTGGCTGACCGATCACACAACAGACTTCAGCTACTACTCCGAGCGCAATGTCGGCTGGCCGATGATCGGACTCGCCGCCGGATACAACGTTACCGGCAACCCGCGTTACCTGCACGGCGCCCAACTCATGGCCGACATGGCCATGTGGACGCTCCACCCCGACACCGACGGATGGGGCCACTGGATCGGCCGAAGCGAGTGCAAGCACGAGCCGCAGTGTTGGGGGCCGAAGCCATTCATGACGGGGGTATTGCTCCACGGGCTGAAGATGTACGACCTCGCCCAACCGCGCGAGGACATCAAAGCCCTCATGCGCCGCAACGCCGACTTCATGTGGGCCACCACCTACATCCCCGAGGACGCCGGCTTCTATTACTCCGGGTGCCTGAAGTTCCGCGAGAAGGGTAGCTCATGGACGATCGGCGTGCTTGGAGACGGCCTCGCCTACGCCTGCCTCATCGATCCTGATCACGCTCGCCGTGACGTGCTCAAGGAAACCACCGAGGCTTTCATGTACGGGCCGGGCGTCAGCGGCTTCGGCAAGAACTTCACCATGGCCACTTGCTTCATGCCGCTCATGCTCAACGACCTTGAGGCCCTCGGGCTCACCCAGTTCCCAATCCGCGAGGAGTGATCCACCGTGCGTATCATCAAACTGATCGTCGTCGGCCTGTTGGTCGCCTCTGTGGGGGCCGTGTCGCAACCGGCCCCACTGCCATCCGATCTGGACCTCACCGTGTCTGTCGAGGTGAGGCCCGACAAGGACGGCGAGTGGCAGGCCGTCGAGCACACCGGCGATGTAGCCGAGACAGAATTCGGTACCGTGTCCCAGACGCACCACCAACGCGGGCCGGAGACGGGGACCACCTGGCAGATCGACAATCCGACCGAGAACCCCATCCAGTGGCGCGTCCGCGTCTCCATCCCCCTCACTGACCTCCCGCGCACGAAGGGCCAGGCCCGGGTGATGTACGGACGAGCCGACCAGATCCTCGACCTCGATCTCGCGGCGGACACACTGCCCGTGCCCCTGGGCAATGGCATCACGCCCAACATCAACCAGACGCTCTGGTCGGTCGCCTTCGCCAAGGGTAAGAAGACGCTTCGCGTCGATCTCGACCGGCGTGGGGGCGGCTGGCAGATGGACCGTGACGGCGACGACCTGCAGTTCACGTACCAGACTCACGTCTGGCCGCCAGGGCCAAGCGCCGCGGCGATGCACGTCACAACGCGCCCAGTCCAAACCTCACCCGAGCGCCTCGACCTCATTGACTGGCTCGACGGGCCACACTCCGTCACGGCTCGCATGTCCCATCGCGGAGTGTACTTCCCGGACGAGCCGATCGAGTTGCACCTCCGAGGCGTCAGCCTCGAGCCGAACGTGCTGCCCTGCGACTATCGCGTGGTCGACTACTTCGGTGATGAGGTGGCGAGCGGGTCGTGCAGGCTCTTCTATCGGGACCGCGCCGACGATCTGGCCACGGCCAAACTCCCCGTCACGAAGACCGGCGCCTACAGAGTCGAGGTCACGGGTCCGAACGATCTCCGCAAGGAGGTCACCTTCGGCGTCGTGCCCGAGCCACAACGCCTCGGCGACGACGATGACTCGGTCATGGGCACGCACGCGATCCTCAGCAACCCCTACTTCCCTCGCCTCGCCGCTCGCACGGGCATGAGGTGGAACCGTCTCTGGGGCGGCAACATCAGCTCCGCCGCACTGTGGAGCTACGTCGAGCCCGAGCCCGGCGTGTTCCAGTGGAAGGACGAAGAGATTGCCCGGTCGACAGGCAACGGGCTCAACACGCTCGGCTTGCTCGGCGGAACGGTGGCGAAGTGGATCGAGCGGACGCCCCGCGAGTGGACGGATGAAGACCTCGCTGCCTGGCGCAACTACTGTTTCAAGACCGTCGATCACTACAAGGACGACATCCACCATTGGGAGATCTGGAACGAGCCGTACGGCACCTTCCAAGTCGACGCGGAGGCCTATGTCCGCGTGCTCAAGGTCGCTTACGAGGCCGCCAAGGAGGCGGATCCAACCTGCGTCATCGTCGGCACTTGCGGCCCGCCCTGGTCGACCGAGTGGTATGCGGACGTGTTCGCGGCCGGCGGCTACGAGTACCAGGACATCGTCTCCGCGCACCTCTACGCGCCGGGAGGCGGGAACGGGCCTCTCGATTACGACGAGGACTTCCGCGCCTTCGTCGCCGGGATCCGCAAGGTGATGGACGAGCACGGAGAGCAGAAGGAGATCTGGGATACGGAGTCCGGGCTGAGTCCCATGGCGCCCTTCAATCGCCTCAAGCGCGCCCGCTATTTCAGCAGCTACGGCTCTCCCGTTCCCATCGACGTCGGGACCGACATGGCCGCGCGACTCTACGCGATCCACGCCGTCGAGGATGTGCGGTTCTTCTACTACCTCCTCCACGGCAGCTTCGAGTACGCTTACGCGCTGTGTGAGAACGATGGCGCGCCCCATCCCGCCGTCATTGCCATCGCCATCTGTGCGGCTGAACTGGATGGCGCGGAGTTCGTGAAGGCCATTCAGCGCGGCCCCGTCCGAGCCTACGCGTTCCGTCGCGGAGACGATGCCGTCATCACGACCTGGGGCGTCGGCCTGGCAGGGCGGCGGTCGGAGTTCGGCGCGGGCGTCGTGCCACGCGCCATCCGAAATGTCATGGGCAACGAGGTCTCGTTCGATGAGCCTGGCGTCCTTCCCGTGACGCCTAGCCCCCTCTACCTCGACTTCGCGGCCTCCAATCTCGACGAGGCCATCGCCGCGCTCGAGGCGGCGCCCGTCCCGCTCCTCGATCCGGTCGCGGTTGAGTTGCGCGGGGTGAATGACGCCCTCGTCGGGCCGGCGATCGAGGCCACCGTCCGCAACTTCGAGACGGAGCCCAGCCCCTTCACGCTTCAATTCGCCAATCTCCCGGTCGGATGGGAACTCAAACCTGTCGGTCCCTTTGGCGTCGACCGCGAGTACGTCGTGCATGGCGAGCGGCGGCTCCTGTTCCCAATCGAGGCCGCCGAAGGCGCGGCAACTGCGGCGTACGTTTCGGCGAATGTCGGGGCAGGCGGCGTTGGGACACCCGTACTGGCGAGGATCGAACTGCCTCCGGACATGACGCTCCCGCCGAACGCGCTGCACCAGCCCGATGCGCCGCTGATCCATCGTGGAATCGAGTTCACCACGGCCGGCCCGTGGACTGCCAAGAGTGACATCTCAGGGCTTAACGCGCTGTACCACGATGGCCAGGAGCTGATCCGAAGCTTCTACTTCTACGTGGCGCGAAGGGGCATGAACGCCGCCTTGCTCAACTTTCAGGGCGCAACGCGCGCCATCACGGACACACCCACCGGCAAGCGGGTTACGCTCGCGCGCGAGACCGAAGAGAACGGCACGTGCATCCTGACCGTCAACGAGTCGGCCGACGAATGCGTCCTGAACTGGAAGCTATCCGTGCCCCCGACCGAAGAAGGCTGGGGCGAACTCGGCCTCTACATCCCCGAGGCGCGCTTGAACGGCGGCTATCCCTGCGAAGTGACCGTCACGTCCCGAGGCGGCGCCGAGAGCACCCGCGAGATCTCTTCGGAGATCAGCCCATTCAGGCAGCTCACGAACTTCGCCGGGCTGAGCTTCCAGGGCGCATCAGAGACGCTTGCCCTCGAGCTGGAGGGCACGCAGTTCTCCGGGTCCAATGGCGTGTACTTCCAGGACTTCCGAGACGGCAAGCGCACGCGCGATTCCTATCGCGCCGTGTTGGGCTTCGGCGCGGTGGCGGGCTTCGAGGCAGACATCACGCTACGCGTAAAGGTCACGCCAACCGATGGCTGAACTCGCTCCACTCACGCGGGCCGAAGTCCGGGCGGCCCTGCGCTTCGAGGGTCCACCAAGGCCGCCCCGCGCGATGGGGCTCTGGCACAACCCAGCGACGCTCGAGGCCCATGGAGATGCCTTCCGCGAGTTGCTCGCGCGCTATCCTGATGACGTCATCCACGCCGGCATGGCAGTGGACTACTGGGTCGCGCCCGCTGACGATCCATCGTACCGATGGGCGTTCGGTGACAAGGCCAAGCCCGAGGGATTGCCCATCGACGCCTGCCCTGTCATCACGGACTGGTCCGAACTGGACTCGTTCCTTGCGGAGTTCCCGGACGCGCATCGAGATGCCGCCACTGCCGGGATTCACGCCGCGCGTGAGGCTCACCCCAATCGTTACATCCTGGTCGGTTGGGGGCACTACCTGCACCAGCGACTGGCGCACCTGCGGGGAATCCAGGCGTTGCTGCATGACTTCCACGATGCGCGGGGGCAGTTGCGCGCCGTCATGGATTGCCTGCTCGAGCTGTACCGAGCATGGGCCCGACGGGCGGCAGCAGCGGGGGCCGACGGCGTGTGGGCTGGTGACGATCTCGGCACGCAGCGGAGTCTGTTCATGAGCCCGAGCGCCTTCCGCGAGATCTACGCGCCGCATTACTCGGCGCTGGCGGACGCGCTTCACACGTGCGGCCTCGACTTCTGGCTGCATACCTGCGGGAACGTGACGGAGTTGATGGACGATCTGATCGACTGCGGCGTCGATGCGATCCACCCGATCCAGGCCGGGACCATGGACGACCCCGCAATCGCCGCTCGGTACGGCGGGCGGGTTGC
Organism: uncultured Armatimonadia bacterium; assembly: GCA_964555935.1. Taxonomy (GTDB): domain Bacteria; phylum Armatimonadota; class Zipacnadia; order Zipacnadales; family VGFC01; genus CAZKUN01. Next base: position 20,991 of record CAZKUN010000009.1, read on the forward strand.
GTTTTGGATTGGGATGGACGTGCAGCAAGTCATCCCCTTTGGGACGCCAGACGACGTCCGGGCCCACGTCCAACGGCGCATGCAGACGTTCGATCGCTCTGACGGCGGGCTAGTGGTTGCGGCCGGCAACGCCATCCTGCCTGATACGCCATTGGAGAACCTACGCGCATATTTGGAGACGCTTGACTGAGCACGGGAGGCCTTACATGCCCCAGCTCGACCGCCGCGATTTCTGCCGATCCATCGCGCTCGGCGCGGCCGCCACAACTCTTGGCGCCGGCGTTCACTCGCAAGGCGGGCAGCGCCTGAACATACTGCTCATTACTACCGACGACATGGGTCCCGAGCTGGGATGCTACGGCGATCCCTTCGCCCGCACGCCTAACCTGGATCGGCTGGCCGCCGATGGCACCCTCTTCGAGCAGGCCTACGTTACCCAAGCGTCGTGCAGCCCCTCGCGGAGCAGCATGTTCACGGGGCTCTACCCGCACCAGAACGGTCAGGTGGGCCTCTCACACCGGCACTACTCCATGCGGCCCGGGCTTCCCACGCTGCCGAAACTACTCAAGGGTGCGGGTTACCGCACGGGTATCATCGGCAAGCTCCACGTCGCGCCGGCGGCGGATCTGCCGTTTGACATGCGTAGCCCGCTGAAAGTCCAGCAAACGCGCGAGGTCGACCGCGTCGCTGACGCGGCGAGCGCGTTCATCACCGATTCGCCCGACCCGTTCTTCCTGATGGTCAACTACATGGATCCCCATCGCCCGCTTGAGCACCAGATCGGGGGGGTGCCCGAGAATCCACTGACGGCCGACGATGTCGAGCCCTTCCCGTTTCTGGGCATCGACACGCCCAAGGTCCGCGACGAGTGCGCCGCCTACCACAACTGCAACACGCGCGCCGATGTCGGCATCGGGATGCTCCTGGATGGGCTTGAGAACGCCGGCGTCGCCGACAACACGCTGGTCATCTTCCTCGGCGACCATGGCCCCCCGTTCACGCGCGGCAAGACGACATGCTACGAATCCGGCGTGCGGATTCCGTTCATTCTGCGGGGGCCGAAGGTGGTCGCCGGACGCCGTGTCGATTCCCTGACCTCGACAGTCGACATCCTCCCAACGATCTGTGCCAGACTAGGCATCGAGAGACCAAGGGGGCTCCCTGGCCGCAATCTTCTGCCACGCCCCTTTGGCTACCCCTACCGCACCCAGCCCGACCGGAAGACCCTCGCCACCGAGTACACCAGCCACCACGAGGGCGGGTTCTACCCGCGCCGCGCCATCCGCGACCGGCGCTACAAACTCATCCACAACCTGCTTCCCGACCGCGAAAACCCCGTCAAAGCCGTCGACGGGTGCGCGGCGTTCAAGGAAGCCCAGGCGCCCCAGTTCGACGGCACCGACGCGCGCCGGGCGATGGACACGCACTCCAAGCCGCCGGAGTTCGAGCTTTACGACCTGAAGCAGGACCCGATCGAGTTCCACAACCTCGCCCACAGCCCCAAGCACGGCGGGACGTTGAGGCGACTGCAAGCGGAGCTACTGGCGTGGCGCGAAGAGACCGATGATCCGACTCTCGACCCCGAGAAAATGGCCGCGCTGATCCGCTGGCACGACGGCAAGGAATGGCAGTAAGGAGAGGCGACCATGCTCGCAATGCTGCTGGGGATGATCTGCTCGATTGGCGGCGCCCAACCGGCGCTCACTCTCGACTTCGAGGGCGTCAGCGAGGTCGGTCAGCTCGGGCGGTTCTCCGAGAGCGATATCCGCGTCGTCACTCCCGGCTACCAATCCGACCAGTGCATCGCCAGGCGCGTCGAATCGACTTGGGCCCAGGTCACCTATACGCTGCCGCGCCAGCTCACTCTCACGGCGGGCTCGCGCATCGGGTTTGCGCACCGCGTCGCGGCCGAGGGCAAAGCGAACTACATCGGATGCTACATCTACACCACGAATGACAAAGTCGGGCTGGTCAGCGTTCCCACAGGTCCCGCGTGGCAGGTCAGCGAGGTTGAGCCCATCGGCGCGGGCTCCGCGGGTCACTCCGACAACCGCGAACCAATCGCCGTCGGCGACATCATCACGAAAATCGCGCTCTATGGTCGGCTGCGAGAGCATGGCGAGCAGACCACCTACCTCGATGACATCACCGTCACTGTCCCGGGCGAGGAACCCATCGAGATCACGCCGTCGGAAGCCATCCTGCCAACGGCCGTGGATGCCCCAGCGCCGGGCGAGCTGTTCAGCTACGATTTCGAGGATGGCGCTGAAGTCCAGGCCAACTTCAACGGAGACGAGCTGACAGCCCCAGGCCATCGCAGCGACCATGGATGGACCATCTCGGGAGACGCCCAATTCCTTGAGCTGCGCTTCGACTGCGACTTCACGCTTCGCCGGGACATGTATCTCGAGTTCGACAGCAAGGTCCTCGCCGATACGGGCGATCGGCTCTACATCGGCCTGTACCTCCTCCGCGAGGATGGGCAGAAGCGACTGAACTCATCTGTCGCCTCCACCGAAGAATGGGAGCAGAACGCCAGCAACAACCTGACGCTCTGGGGACCGGCGGGCCACTCTGAGATCAAGGAGCGCGGGGAGATCGGCGAGCGCTACACGCAGTGCGTGCTCTACAGCAAGCTTGGCGCGGCCGCTCCACAGACGCTCATCGTCGACAACCTGCGCCTCGTGTACGAGGGCGAGGGGCTCACGGTCAACTGCCCCGTCACCACGCTGCGCCGAGTCCAAACGCCGCGAGTGATCGATGGCGATCTCGGTGACTGGATCGACACGCCGGCCGCATCGACGCTCGTCATCGGCGAAGCGGATCACGTCCACCAGAGCGGCTGGTACTCAGGCCCCGAGGACGCGAGCGCTCTCGCCTATCTCACCTACGACGCGACATGGCTACACGCCGCCTTCGTGGTCACTGACGACGTCGCGCGAAACGGGTACGCGCAGCCTGATGCGATCTACCAGGCCGACGCGTGCGGGCTGGTGCTGACGCCGTCTGATCCAGCTCTGATGCACGAGCAGATGCGGGCGTATCTGTTCAGCCCTGGCGACTTCGCCGGCCAGCCGCCGCTCGCCCACGTGGCTCGCGGCATCCAGCCGACCGCCGCGAAGGTCGCGTCTCGCCACACGCCCGATGGCTACGTGATTGAGGCCTCCATCCCTCGGTCGGAGCTGCCCTTCGGCCTCGACGCGGAGTTTGGCATCGACGTGATGCTCTACGACGGCGACGCCACGCTTGGCGCGGGCAAACGCGACACAATCCTCACATGGGCCAGCACTGCGGATCGGTACGATGCGTCGGAACTCGGCCTTGCCACATTGGGCGATGCTGCCGCGCCGGGCGGGCAACATCCAGGCGATCTCCTCGCCGCCGCGTTGATTCAGAAGCCCCTCCGCGATCCTCGCGTGTTCGTCACGCGCCCGATCGAAGGCCCAGTCGCGGAATCGGGCATTGCGCTCGGCCTGTTCTTCGACCGCGAAGACGTCCCGGCGCTACGCGAGAAGACCAAGGACGGTCGCGCCGCTGCCTGCGCGGACGTGCTACTGAAGACATGCGACCTGTACCTGGAGACGGTCCGCCCCGCCCGGTGGGATTGGGGGGAGATCGACGACTCCGCGGCGGCGCTGATTGAGAAGTACCTCGTCCGCCTGAGCTTCGCGTACGTATTGACCGAGGACTCGCGCTTTGCTGAACTTGCGCGCCGCGTTGCGTTGGGGACCTGCGACTTGCAGTGGCCAGGCGATAGCCGGGGGCTTGAACTGGGCCTGGCGTGCGCGCTGGATTGGATCGGCAACGCGCTCACGGAGCAGGAGGCGGCGACGATCAGCGTCCGCCTCCCCTATCGCGACGACAAGCCGGTCGCGCGCCCGCCGGTATCGGAAGTCGCCGCGGACGCGCTGGATCGTCGACTGGACGCTCGCCTGGCGTCGGTCACGGGTCCAAGTTCCGCGTCGTGGGCATTCACCGCATCGTCGGGCCGCGACGCCAACGCCCAGTGGCTCGGCGACCACATCTACGCGGAGATGCCCTCGCAGTCCACACGCGCTGACGAGGTCTGGACCATCATCTTCCATGACCCCGACCTCGAGGGCACGCGCCCGGACGGGCTGGCCGAGGTTGACGGCACCGTCGGAGAAGTGGTCGGCCGACACCAGGCGGGTCCTTGGCTGCCCTTCGAGCGCGACTCGGAGCAACCAATCCGCGAGGAGCTTGTCGGCAACCATCCACGTTTGCTCATCACGCCCGACCGCCTCGACGAGATGCCGTATCGATACTCCACGGCTCCTCCGACGTGGAAGCCGAGCGCGCTGAAGGCTCACACGCCCGAGCCTCCCAACCGGCGGGGAAACGGCGGCGGGCCGGGCTACGTGCTGCTGAACCTCGCCGGATCTTACCTCGCGACAGGCCAGGATTTCTACGCTCAAGACGCTATTCACATCATGATGCGCGTCAGCGAGTATCCGCATTGGGGCGGGCACAACCATCTGCCCGCGGATATCGACCTCGATGCCGGCGCGCTGCTGTACGGTTGCGGCGTGGCCTACGACACGTTCTACGACTGCATGACGCCCGATCAGCGGGCCATCATCCGCGCCAAGCTCGAGAAGCAGGCTCGGCGCATGTACGGCGCTCACTCCGGCAGGCAGACGCGGGCCTGGGACCAGAACCACACGTACATCGACCTGGGCGGGCTGTGGTGCGCGGCGGTCGCGCTTTACGATGAGGTTCCCGAGGCGAAAGACTGGTACGATCTCGGGGTCCGCGTCATCAAGAACGGCATGTTCGTGCTGAACGCGCCCGACGGTGCGTTCTACGAGGGACCGGGCTACTGGAACTATGGGATCGCGATGCACTTCGTCCCGTTCATGGATCTGTTCCGCAACGTGACGGGCGTCGATACATTCGGCTACTTCAACACGCTCGAGAACACCCACCACTACCTCGCCCACATGCTGTTGCCCGGCGGCAGGTATCAGCTCAACATGTACGATGCCGGCGCGGCGACGTATGCCCCCGCGTCGAACCAAGGCAAGTACGAGGTCACGCTGAAAACCGCGTCCGAGTACGAGAGCGCCGAGGCCGCAGCGGTCGCGTGGCGCATGTCGGAGACGGTTCGCCCGTCTGACCGCGTGTGGCCGCTGATGTGGTCTGATCCGGGCGCGCCCGAGCCAGAGGGTCAACTCGCGCCGTATCACCATTTCACCGACATGGATCTCGTGATGATCCGGTCGGGCTGGGATGACGACGCGACCCACTTCGCCATGCGCTGCGGCCCGGCGCCCGGCCATCGAGCAACCCAGCTCGTGCTCAACAACGACCCGCCCGATTGGACGCCCGGAACCGGTCACGTTCACCCGGATCTCAACGGCTTCGTCATCTTCGATCGCGGCGAGCATCTCGCCGTTGATCCGGGCTACACCGTGCTGAAGAAGACGCGCAACCACAACACGATCGCCATCGACGGCGGCGGACAGATCGGTGACGGCAAGCCCTGGCCGAGCTTCGATCCCTGGGACCGGTTCGCCAGGATCGGCGCGTTCTTCGCGGCGCCCGACTCGCTCTACTACGTCCGCGGCGAGGCTGCCCGCGGGTATGAGGAAGGCCTCGCGCTCTCCCGGTTCGACCGCCACGTCATGATGGTGCCCGGTGAGCAAACTTACTTCATCATCCATGACCAATTGGAGAGCGGCCGCGAGCACGAGTACGAGTGGCTCCTGCACAGCAACAACCCCGCGAATGGTGACGGGCAGCGCCACACCGTCACCAGCGGCGAGCGCTCCCTCACCGCGCATCTCGTGAAGCCCGCTGGTCTCTCCGCGAAGACCGAGACGGTTACTGTCGTCCCCCACCCCGGGCGCGAACACACGGCCGTCCGTGGCAAGCGACTGTCGTTGACGCCCCGCGCCAAATCCGCCGACCAAGAGTTCCTCGCCGCGCTCACCCTCCACGCGGCAAACGAGGAGGGTCCGTCCGTCACGTCCACGGGCGACGCAGTGACCGTCGATGCCGGTGCCGACTGGCGTGACACGATCGCGGTCACGGGCTCGGGCGGCGGCATCGACGGCGACGGCCACCATGGCTTCGTCCGCGAGGCCGGTGGCGAGTTGCTCCGCTGGGGGGTGGTCGGGGCGACGAGGATGACTTGGCGCGGGGAGGTCCTGCTCGAAAGCGAGACCAAGATCGCCGGCGTTGCGTGCAGCCTCGAGGAAGCGACGATCTCAGTGACTGCGGCGCAGCCCTGCCGGATTTCGGTCCGCACGCCATTTGCGCCGGCATCCGCCAACGACCAGCGCTTCGAGTATGATCCCGCAACCAAGTTGACGACGATCAGTCTCCCCGCCGGGAAGCAGAGAATTGTCGTCCGCGCCGAATAGGAGCCGCCCATGAGAGACATCCGCGTCGCGAGCGTCCAGTTCGAGCACGCCTCCGGCGACAAGGAGGCCAATCTCGCCAAGGTCCGCCAATTCACCGAAGCCGCCGCGCAAGCCGGGTGCGAGATGGTCATCTTCCCCGAGTGCTGCCTGACGGGCTACTGGTTCCTGCGCAACCTCTCGCGTGACGAAGTGGAGGCCATCGCCGAACCCGTTCCCGGCGGCCCGCTGACGGATGCGCTCAAGGCTCTCTCCCGCGAATCGGCGATGACTGTCGGCGCCGGGCTCGTTGAGATCGACGGCGACACCATGTACAACACCTACGTCGTCGCGATGCCATGTGGCACGATCAGGAAGCACCGAAAGATCCACGCGTTCATCAGCGCCCACGTCGAGTGTGGCTCTGAGTACACCGTCTTCGACACGCCCCACGGCTTCCGCGCGGGCGTGCTGACGTGCTACGACAACAACATCGGCGAGAACGCGCGCATCACGCGCCTGATGGGAGCTGAGATCCTCATCGCGCCGCACCAGACCGGCGGCTGCGATTCGCCCGATCCTCACACCATGGGGCTTGTCGACAGGGAGCTGTGGGACAACCGCGAGGCCGATCCCGAGGCCATCGAGGCCGAGCTTCGCGGCGACAAGGGTCGCGGGTGGATGGCGCGCTGGTTGCCCGCCCGGGCGCATGACAACGGAATGTTCCTCATCTTCAGCAACGGCGTGGGGTACGATGACGATGAGATCCGCACGGGCAACGCGATGATCCTCGATCCCTACGGTCGGATGCTCGCCGAGACCTGGAAAGCCGGCGATGACATGGTCGTCGCCGATCTCGATGCCGGGCTCATGGAGCGCACCACCGGGGCCCGCTGGATCAAGACTCGTCGGCCGGATCTGTACTCGATGATTTCGACACCAACCGGCCTGGAGGAAGATACTCGTAAGGTGCGGTTCGACAAGAAGGGCGTGTGACCAGGCGCCGGAACAGGAGCAGCGCGTGACACCAACCGTCCGCATCAACAGCCGCCGGATCTTCATCGCCGCCGTGGTCATCTCGCTGCTGCTGGCGGCTGGGAGCCTGACGACACAGTTCATGCGGGTCATCGGCGGCATGCAGGAAGTCCCGCTGGACCATCTCCTCAACGTCGACAGTGAGGGGAACCTCCCCACGTGCTTCTCGACGATGCTGCTCGCCCTGGCCGCGGCGCTGCTGTACGTCATCGGCTCCGCAAGGCGCTCCGAGAAGTCACCGGACGGCCGTTACTGGCTCGCCCTCTCGGGCATCTTCCTCTATCTATCCATCGACGAGGCCGCTCACCTGCATGAGATGGGCCGTTCTATCCCCCAAAGCATCGTCCCCGACTGGGGCGGCATCTTCCATCGGCGATGGGTTGTGGCCGCCATACCGGCCGTCGCCGTCGTCTGCATCGTGTTCTTCCGCTTCGTAATGCGCCTGCCAAAGGAGACGCGTCGGCTGTTTCTCATCTCCGCTACGATGTTCGTCGGCGGCGCCCTCGGCCTGGAGCTTGTGGCGGGTGTTCTCAAGCACGCGGGCGTTGCCAAGCCCTGGCGCATCGTCGGCGAGACCGTTGAGGAGTTGTGCGAGATGAACGGCGCCATTCTGTTCAACTACGCGCTGTTGCGCTACATCGCCAACCACCTGCCCGGCATCCACCTGAACGTCGACACGCCCCCTGAACAACCGTAGCCGTTGGCGCGGAAAGTCCTCGGCGCCAAGGTCCATCCGCCGTCCCTCCCGAACCCCCACCTGTCCAATCTGAACTCGCATGTCAACAGGAGGCACCTGCCAATGGCCGATGACGTCCGCATTGGAATCGTAGGACTTGGGATGGGCCGTGACCGGGCAAACAAAGCCGCCAACACGCCGGGAGCCAAGCTTGTGGCCGTCTGTGATATCCTCGAGGAGCGCGGCGCGAAGGCCGCCGAGGAACTCGACGTTGAGTGGATCACCGACTACGAGGATATGCTCAAGCGTGACGACATCGATGCTATCGGCGTCTTCACGCCAAGCGGAATGCACTGCGACTTCTCCATCGCCGCGTTGCAGGCAGGCAAGCACGCCTTCATGACGAAGCCGATGGACATATCCGTCGCCAAGTGCGATGCGGCCATCAATGAGGCCAAGGAGCGCGGCCTCATCTGCGCCATCGACTTCGAGAGCCGCTACAACCCGAACAACCACCGCATCAAGGCCGCCATCGACCAAGGCGCCCTCGGCAAGATCATCCTCGGCGATCTCAGCATGAAGTGGTTCCGGAGCCAAGCTTACTACGCCACCGGGTCACCGGCGGGCTGGCGCAGCCGGCTTGAGACCGAACGCGGCTCCATGGCGAACCAAGGCGTGCACTACGTCGATCTCATCCAGTGGTGGCTCGGGCCCATCGACACCGTCCTCGGCACTTACGGCACCTATGCCCACGACATCGAACCCGAAGACGCCGCCGCTGCGATCATCAACTTCGCCTCCGGCGCGAAGGGCGTCGTCGTGACGACGACCACCGCGTTCCCCGACCAGGGGACCAGTCTTCAGGTCGGCGGCGACCGCGGCACGATCTCGTGGAAGGACCAGGGCGTCGATCTCTTCCGCGCTGTCCAGGGCGACGCGGGTTCGGCGGGCGAGTGGGACAAGCCCGAGCCGGTCGACATGTGCATCGACGATTTCCCCGCGCCCGACGACCTTCCGGCCCACGTCATCGCTGACGTCGTCGGCGCGATTACCGAGGGCAAGCCACTCCAGTGCGACGGTCACGAGGGCCGCAAGGCCGTGTCGATCTTCGAGGCGACCTACAACTCGTCCGACGCCGGCACGCCGGTACCGTTGCCATAGCTGCCGATTGCGCCGCCGGGAGGGGCCTGCCCCCTCCCGCGGCTGTCATAGCCCACAGGAGACCCCGTAGCAATGCGCGCGCTCTGCATCCTCATTGTCCTGAGCATCGCCATCCCCACGACCGCCCAGAACGCCTTCACGCTCGATGACTTCGAGGGCGAGTTGGTCGGCTGGCCGGGCACGGTGGAGCTGGTTGACGATGCGGCGCAGGGCCAAAAGGCCCTCCGTTACCTCGCTCCCGCGACCGAGGGCGTCAAGGGCATCATGATGCATTTCGATGATCGCGGCATTGAGCTGTCGGAGTGGGACCGCCTTCGCTTCGAGTTCAAGGTGGAGGGAGAGACGTGCGACTGGTTCGGCGTGAAGATCATTGATTTCCCGCTCGCCGACGGAATGCAGGCCACCTGGCAGATCAAGGAGTTCGCTCCTAGCGAGTGGCAGAGGGCCGAGATTGACCTCCACAATCCCATGTGGCGCTGGGGCGACACGCCCGACGAGAACAGCCAGTGGTTCAACATCCGCCTGCAATTCGCCGGCGGCAAGAGCTGTCCAATCCTCATCGACAACGTCCGCTTGATCCGCGACCCCGTCCGCATCGAGTCGGTCGAGATGTCCGAGCCCAAAGCCGACGGTGACGCGCTGAGCGTCAACTACCAGGTCACGGTCGCCAACCTCCTCGATGGACCGGCCGAGATCTCCGCGACGCTGGCGGACGTCTCGGAGGCGCTCCAAGCCGGCCTGGCCGAGGCTGAGCTGTCGATCCCCAGGGACGGCAAGGACACTGTCTCGGCGAGACTTGCGGTGAAGGTCGCGGGCGATGGCGCCGTCGCGCCGCTGACGCATCACTCGGCGCGCCTCATCGTGAGCGTGGAGGGAATTGAGGACATGGACAAGTCAACCGAGTTGTCACTCGCCGTTCCTCTGGGCGAGATCGAGCACCCATCACTCCTCATTACCCGCGCGCAGGCGGCCGAAATTCTCGCGCGGACGGAGGAGTCCGATGAACTCAAATCGATCTACGAGGGCCTCGAGAAAGCCGCGAACGCCTGGCTCGAAAAGACGCCCGAATATCCCGACCGCGGCGGTCAGTGGTGGCACTGGTACACGTGCAAGGCGTGCGGCGGGCGGCTGCAGACGAAGTCACCCACCGAGCACGCGTGCCCCGACTGCGGCGAGGTCTACTCCGGCTGGCCTTACGATGACGTGATCCTCGACCGAGAGCACAACAACCTCGCCAGGGCCATCCGCGACTGCGGGCTGATGTATGTGTTCACCGGCGACGACGCGTATGCCGCGAAATCGCGAGAGATCCTCCTCGGCTACGCCGAGCGCTACCTCAACTACCCGCTCCACAACATCCACGGCGAGCCGAAGAAGGGCGGCGGCCACGTCGGCCCGCAGACGCTCGATGAATCGACCTGGCTGATCCCCGTCGCGCAAGGGTTCGACTGCGTCTACGACACGCTCAGCGATGAGGACCGCCAGACGATTGCCGACCGACTCCTGCTCCCGGCCGCATGGCTGATCCACGATCACCAGTGGGGCATTCACAACATCTGTTGCTGGCACGATTCAGCCTACGGGCTCGTCGGTTTGGCGCTTGGCAACAGCGATCTCGCCGCCGCCGCCATCAACGGGCCGAAGGGATTCCGCGCGCAGATCGAAGAGGGCGTCACCGACGATGGTTTCTGGTACGAGAGCGCGTGGGGGTATCACTTCTACACCATGAGCGCTCTGCAACCCCTGGCCGTCGCCGCCAGGAACGTGGGCATCGATCTCTACACCGACCGTTACAAGGGCATGTATGACGCGCCACTCGCGTTCATGGCGCCCGGCGGCGCGCTGGCGGCCTTCAACGATAGCGGGACGGCGAACCCGCTGGGCCAGGGCCGAATGTACGAGGTCGCGTACTCGCAGTGGCACGATCCCCGGCATCTCTTGCCCATCATCAGGACAGGCCGCCGCAGC
>CAZKUN010000009.1:32202-81442 GCA_964555935.1 uncultured Armatimonadia bacterium
GGAGCCCTTCACCCTTGGCTCGACCGTCTTCCCCGACGCCGGCTACGTGATCCTTCGGAGCGGCGCCACCGGCGCGGAGGGGGCTGACCGCCACATACCCGAGAACTACGTCGCGCTGGACTACGGGCCCCACGGCGGCGGACACGGCCACCCGGATAAACTCGGCTTCGTGCTCTACGGTAAGGGCCAGTTGCTCGCCGAAGATCCGGGCAGCATCGCGTACGGCAATCCCGCCCACCAAGGCTGGTTCAGGCAGACGATCAGCCACAACACGGTCGTCGTGGACGGAAAGAGTCAGAAGGCCTGCACGGGCGAGCTGCAATTCTCGGCATTCGCCGACGGTATCGGCCTCTGCAGCGCTCGCGCCGACGGCGCCTATGATGACGCGCGCCTGCGGCGCTCGATGGCACTGGTTGGCGACAGGCTGATCGACATCGTGCTCTGCGAATCCGACGAAGACGCCACCTTCGACCTCGCCTACCACAACCGTGGCGTGATGGCATCATCTCTCCCCTTCACCGACCTCGCCGAGGCCCCCGAGGGCCAGGGCTACGAGTGGGCGAAGACTTGGCGATCCGCTGATGCTGGTGGGCCGTGGGGCGCAACATGGACGCAGGATGATGGACCGAGCGTGGCCTTGGCCCAGGCGCCCGGCGCGTCCACAGTCCTGACCGCCATCGGCATGGGAAACCCGACGCGCATCAAGGTACCGTTCGTGGTCTCTCGGACCACGGGCAAGTCGGCGCTATATTGCTCGGCGGTGCAGATCACCGATGGGGCGCCCGCAGGCGATCTTGCGGTTGAGATCCTCGCCATCGATGGCGGCGACGCCGACGAGATACCGGTCGCCGTGCAGGTCACCGGAGCGGGCGCGACGGACGTCCTGATCACCAATCCAGCCGGGGGCGTCGTCACAGCCGGCCAATACGAACTGTCCGGACAGGGGGCTCTGCTGCGCTACTCCGGAGGGGCGCTGGAGCAGTTGCTCGCCGTGGGCGATTCGAAGGTGAGTGTCGGCGGCGCCCAGTTGCGAGCCGCCGAGTAGGGGGAGCGGGACATGAGCAACCTCAACCGACGAGACTTCATCAGAGCGAGCGCCGCGGCAGGCGTGGCTCCGCTCATCGCTTCGGGCGTTGCGGCTCAGACCGATCCGAAGCCGCTTCGCGTGGGCGTGATAGGCACAGGCGGCCGAGGCACGCATCTCCTGCGCCTTGCCCTCGGCTTCGAGGGCGTTGAGGTCCCCGCGCTGTGCGATACCAACGACGCCAACCTCAACCGCGCCATCGGCGTGGTGAAGGAAGCGCGCGGCAACGCGCCCGTCGGCTACTCCCAGAGTCCCACGCACTACCGTCGCCTGCTCGATCGAGGGGACGTTGATGCCGTCATCGTCGCCACGCCCCAGCAACTCCACGGCGCGATGTGCATCGACGCGCTCAATGCCGGCAAGCACGCGCTCAGCGAAGTCGCGGCGGCGATGACGATGGACGACTGCATGGGACTCGTGGAGGCTGAGCGCGATTCCGGCAAGGTCTACATGCTCAGCGAGAACTGCTGCTATTACACGCAGAATCTCGCGGTGCTCAACATGTCGCGCGCGGGTGTGTTCGGAGACATCACTTACTCCGAGTGCGGCTACGTTCACGACTGCCGCTACCTGATGTTCGACGGCGCCGGCAAGCTCACGTGGCGCGGGGAGATGTCGCGAGATTACGTCGGCAACCTCTACCCCACTCACGCTATCGGCCCGGTCTGTCAATGGCTGGGGATCAACCGAGGCGATCGGCTCGAATCCCTCGTCGCCTCCACTACCGAGTCGAAGGCCATCGAGCATTACGTCCGCGAGAGGTACGGGGCCGATAGCGAACAGGCGAAGATCAACTTCGCGGTCGGCGATAGCACCAGCACTCTCATCCGCACCGCCAAGGGCGTCCTAATCGATCTGCGGTTCGACATCTACTCGGCCCACCCGCTGCTGAGCACCACGTATCTCACGCTGCAGGGAACGACCGCATCCTACGAGGACCGCAAGGGCCAGCAGGAGATCTGGATCGACGGCCGGAGCGAGAAGGTCGCGTGGGAGCCGTTTAGCACGTACGCCGCAGAACACGAGAGCGACCTCTGGAAGCAGTACCGCGAGAAGGCCGCAAGCTCTGGCCACGGCGGGGCGGATTTCTTCGCCGTTCAACAGTTCATCGAGGCCGCGAGCACGGGCGGCCCCAGTCCGATCCCCGCCGCCGACGCCGCCGCGTGGAGTTGCGTCATCCCGCTGTCGTGGGCATCCATCCGGGCCGGCGGCGCGCCGCAGGAGATCCCGGACTTCACGAACGGCGCGTGGAAGGGCGAAACGGCGTGAGGGCCGGAGGCGATTTCGCTGAGTTCTGCCTCGACGGAAACGCCGGCGGGCTATACTATGTTGTGGCGAAGGACTGCGGAGAGAAGAGCGAGTGCAGCCGAGGCGTTGTGATCGTGAAGAGCCGACTTCAGTAGGGGCGCAATTCATTGCGCTCTGCCGCTCAACCCAACCAGAACCTGGAAACCAACCAAACGTGAAACTCAAAGTCGTCGCCTGTGGTGTATTCGAACCTGAATTGACCCTACTCGCCGACCAAGTGCCTAACGAGATCGACCTGGTGTTCCTCGATGCCGGGCTACACAACGTTCCGAACACGTTGCGAGAGCGCGCCCAGGAGCAGATCGACGAAACCGTCGGTCAGGGCTATGACGCCATCATCCTCGGCTACGGGCTCTGCGGCCGAGGGACGTCCGGCCTGCTCGCGCGCGACATCCCCGTTATCATCCCGCGCGTGCACGACTGCCTGACGCTCTTCCTCGGCTCGCGCGAGGAGTACCGGCGCCAGTTCTCCGAGCACCCGGGCACGTTCTACACCACGCCCGGCTGGTACGAGAAGAAGAGCCTGGGCGCAACCGAGAATCGCGAGGGGTTCAAGCGCGAGGAGCTTCAGCGCGACGCCCGCTTCCCAGAATTAAGCGAGAAGTACGGCGACGCGAACGCCGAGTTCATCATCCACTTCTTCGATAGCTGGAAGCGCAACTACACCCGCGCCGCCTTCATCGATACCGGCGTCGGGGACCAGGCACGCTACGCCGATCACGCGCGGAACATGGCGCAGGACTTCGACTGGGAGTACGCTCAGATCGCGGGTAGCGCGACCATATTGCGCGACCTGCTGGAAGGCGAGTGGGATCCCGAAAAGTCGCTGATCCTCCAGCCCGGTCAGCGCTCGACGGTAACCGGCGATGACCGCATCTTCGCCGCCATCGACGTCGCCGATTCGTCCGAATCCGTCCCTGCCTGCGGCCCCCCCGAGCCGCACCCCCAATCCTCCGGTTCCACGGGTTGCCAGCCTGCGGAGGAGCCAATCTCGACCCCGAGCCGTCCTTCAGCCCCGGCCGCGCCGGAGACCGTCGACGCTGTCGGACTCGGCATCGATGCAGGCGGGACTTACACGGACTGCGTGGTCTATGACCTGAAAGCCACCGCGCTGCTGTCGAAATCCAAGGCACTCACCACCCGCCACGATCTCCTCGTCGGGATCAACGAGGCGCTCGACAACATCGACATCACTGACCCCTCGCAGGTCAAGATGGTCGCGCTCTCAACCACCCTCGCGACCAACTCCATCGTCGAGGGCAAGGGCGGTCGCCCGGGCGCCATCATCATGGCCGGCTCCATCGGCCCGAGCGCTCAGATCGACTGGCCCTCCCAGCGTCTCGTCAAAGGCGCGATGGCGATTACAGGCATCGAGACGGAGGCACCAGACCCCGTGGAGGTCGCCGAGGCCGTGGATGAGCTTCTTGCCGAGGGCGTGGACGCCTTCGCCATCTCCGGCTATGCCAGCGTCACCAACCCGACCCACGAGCAGATGGTCAAGCAGATCGTTCGCGAGCGTTGCGACCTCCCCATCGTCTGCGGGCACGAGCTGTCGTCTCGCTTGAACTACGTCAACCGCGCCAACACCGCTATCCTCAACTCGCGTCTGCTGCCTGTCATCCGCGAGCTGGTCGACGCCGTTGAGGGCTCTCTCCGCGCCCGCGGCGTGGAAGCCACGCTGATGGTGGTGAAGGGCGACGGCTCGCTCATCAGCCGCGATGTCGCCCTCGAGCGGCCCATCGAGACGGTCCTCTCCGGCCCGGCCGCCAGTGTCGCCGGGGCCAAGCACCTTACCGGGCTGCAAGACGCCATCATTCTCGACATGGGCGGCACGACGACTGACACCGCCATCGTTGAGGACGGCCTCGTTCGCGTCAGTCCCGAGGGCGCCCGCGTCGGCGGCTGGTGCACCAGCGTGGAGGCGGCGGACATCTCGACCATCGGCTTGGGCGGAGACAGCCGGCTCGGGTTCACCGTCGACCGCGCGCTGATCGTAGGGCCGCGCCGCGTGGTGCCGCTGGCGTATCTTTGCCACCAGCACCCGTCGACGAGAGAGACGCTCCTTCGCATCGACTCGCGGGCGATCGTTGAGCGCTCCAATGCGGACGCATTGGACTTCTTCATCCTCGCGCGGCCGGATTTCCCGGGCCCCCTCGAGGGGCGCGAGCGGGAGGTCATCGCGGCGCTTGCCAACGCCCCGCTGTCGCGCAACCAGCTCGCCCGCAAGCTCAAGCTCGTGTCGCCGATCCTCCTGCGTTGCGATCGCCTGGAGGAACTCGGCGTGATCCAGCGTTCCTCGTTGACGCCGACGGACGTGCTCCATGTCACGGGCGAATTCTCGGCGTGGGACGTCGAGGCGGCCGCGCATGCGCTGGCGGTCTTCTCGGACATCTTCGGAAGACCCGCCGAGGAGATGATCGAGCGCATTCGCCAGGCCGTCGTCGAGCGGCTTGCCGGGCAGGTCATCGAGAAGGAGATCCCCGACGCTTGCGGGCTCGACCCGGACGCGTGGTCGGCCCTCCTGCACACGGTCTTCCGGCCGAAGGGCGAGAAACTTCGCGCGGAGCTGCACTACGACCGCCCCGTCATCGCCATCGGCGCGCCGGTTGAGCCGTTCTTCCCGCGAGTGGGCGGATACTTGGGCGCGGAGGTCGTCATCCCCGAACACGCCGACGTCGCCAACGCCATCGGTGCCATCGCCAGCGAGGTCGTGGTGAGGGAGCGTGCCGTCGTCAGACCAGGGGAGATCGCCAACTACGTCGTGCACACGCGCGATGATCGAGCGGAGTACGAGGACCTCCGCTCCGCTGTCGAATCGGCGAAGCAGCGCACGGCGGTGATAGCCCGGGAGCGCGCGCTTCGGGCTGGAACACAGGCCAGTGAAGTGAAGCACCTCGTGAACGAGCGGCGCGCTTTCACGGCGGAGGGGGATGAGATGCTCGTCGAGGTCGTCATCGAGGCGACCGTCAGCGGAAAACCCGTCATCGAGGCGCTCTAGCGATCCGTCCTCCGCACCTCGCCTGTCGTCCCATTCACGCTGATCTGCCAGCCGGGCTTGATCCGCCGCGTCGCGCGCTCGGTCCCGACGACACATGGGACGCGGAGTTCTCGCGCCACGATCGCCGCGTGACACAGCCGCCCACCTGTGTCGGTCACGATGCCTTTGACGGCCTGGAGATGCTCAACGAACTCCGGCCGGGGCATGGTCGTCACGAGGATCGATCCACGTTGCAGGTTCCTGTAGTCCGACGTCTTGCTCGCGATGGCCGCCGTGCCCAACGCGACTCCAGGCGACGCGGGAATCCCAGTCAACAGCGCGTCTGATCTGCCTGCCAGTGGATCCGTCGCCAGGTCATCGTCGCTCACCCGGCACATCTCCAGCACCTCACGCAGACGCCGGCTCTCTCGGTGCATGTACGCGCGTTCCATCGGGAAGTCGATGTGGAGAGCCCCGACGGCCACGTCGAGCGCGATGATGCGGTCTGAGATGTCCAGCAGCTCCTCCGCTAGCGCCATGAAATACGCCTGCTTCGGGCCGGGCACCCACGGCCGGAAGAACTCCAGCAGCGGCGCAACCTCGTCGAGTTGCGCCAGGAGTCGCTCCTCATTGCGCGGCGTGCGATTCGTCTGGAACGCGCCGACGCGCGCGTAGGTCTCATGCAGCACGGGACATAGCGCCTCGACCTCGCGCCCGAACTGCTTCCGAATGCGGTTCAATGTTCACCATCCACTTGCGTCAGGAGTATCACCTCTGACACCTGTACGTTCCGCGGGGCATCCGGGTAACGCGGGTCATGCGATGAGGTCATCACCAGCCGGAGCGTATCGCCCGAGACGGGCTCAGGCAGCTCGATGCGCAGCGGCTCGTGGGTCATCTCCCCCTGCCAGACCTGAACGCCATCCACCTCCAGCGAAGCCGCCCTCGGGCCGTACTTGGGGCGTGGCACGATGATGATCTCCGAGATCGCTTCGCCCGCATTGCCGAAATCGAGCCACTCCGGTTGCTCGGGGGTCGGGCCGTGCCCCGAAAGAGCCCCATCCCGACTCGAGCACCAGAACGTCTCGACATCGCCGTCCGCCGCCAGATCGGGCCCGTGCTTCTCGGAGTAGCTGCTGCTGCCGGTAACGGCCGTCGCCGACATGGCGCGCAGGCCGCGGTCGTCAGCCCTGGGCCGATCCATCACCACCGCGTGGCGCCCTGTGGCGGGCGCGTCGAAGCTCAGTTCCAGCTTCCCATCGGCATCCCGCCACACCACGCTGCGCTCGACTGCCGCAGTCTCTGATGCGGTCGCCGCGGGCAGGATGATCGCGTACCGTGGCGCGATGGGATCGGCCGGCATCGCGTGTAGGGAATCCTCCGCGGCGCCCCTCCGGTTGTACCCCGTGGCCGCGTGGTAGCCAACCTGCGCGTCGGGGCCAACCACATACCCCAGCCGCTCCGAGACACACGCCCACGAGCCCAGATCATCCGCGCGCGTGCCTGACATCGCCGCGAGCGTCTGATCGCCACCGGCGGATGTCACGGTGCGCGAGCCACCCGTCAGCGCGTGATTCTCAATGCCGAGGGGAAAGGCGGCAGGAGAACCACCACTCATCGTCACAGCCGGCAGCGGGACCTGGATCACCGCCAGCGCATCGCCCGTGCTCAGCAGCTTCACCGCCATCCGCTCCAGTGGCCCATGGCTCACCATCAGCTCCGCCTCAAAACCCTCGCGCCGGACCTCAAACGATGCAAGTTCGGTCTTCCCCGGCCTCCCGAAGAGCCCATCCCCAATCACGCTCGGGAAGCGCGGCGTGACCACATGCGGCTCGCCGGGCCGGCTCAGGCTCTCGGGGATCACCAGCGCCATCGTCCGCTGGCCATAGCTCACCGAGACATATCCCCGCTCGCCGCGCTGCAGGATCAGCCCCACGTCGGCCATCTGGTGGACGAAGGGCGCGGGTCGCCAGCGCGGGCCATCGGCGTGATCGGCCACCTGGTGATGCCACCAGGCCATCGCCACGCGCCGAGCCTTCACCGCCTCCGTGTAGAACCCGTTCGGCACGCCCTCCCCCGTGAAGCGCCCGTCACCATTCACTCGCTGTCGCGCGGCGATGTGCTGGGCGAGCAGACTCTCGGCGCGGCGGGCGGTGGCGTCGTTGAAGTGCGTCGCCAGCCACGCGTAATACGAGATCTGCCCATACCCGTGCAGCGACCAGTCGAGCCCCGACGGGTACGCAAGCTCGCCCGAATCGAGAACCACCCTCCGCAGGCACTTCCACGCGTCCATTACGTGGTGCTCGGCGAAGGGCTTGAGTTCCGAGGCGACCGCCTGGTTCAGAACCCGCGCCATCACCAACGAGTCTCCCAGCGACATCCCCGACACCATCTGGTAGCTCGGGTGGAAGAAGCCGTGATTCTCGCACGCGAAGGAGGGGTACAGCGTCGTGGTCGTCACCCAACTCGCCAGCTTGCCACTTGCATCATCCGGCACGGTGTACGTGTTTGCCAGGTATCTCTTCGCCCCCGCCATCCACTCGCCCGCGCGGGGATGGTCTGCCAGCCACGCCGCCGCAAGCGCGGGCGCGTTCGAATTCCACGCGTTCTCTTCAGCTTTCGAATCGCCGACATGCCCGCTCGCCGGAGGGATTCCCACGCGACTGTCAGCCTCGGCTCGGACGACTCGTTTGCAGGCCGCGCGGAGGTTCGGCTCAAGTTCCTCCCCCATGATCGCCGCCGCGAAGCCTAGCGACCCAGTCCAGAGCCCTGTCTGCCATCCGCCGCCCCACTTCTTCCCATCGACGCACGTCGCGCCGCCCGAGCTGTGCGTCTCGGCTGCATACCACAGCGCGGAGCGCACCCGCCCCAAACGCCGCTCTTGGTCATCCGCGCTCCCTCGGCCGGCCCGATACAGCGTTGCGTACGCGAGCGCGATCCCGCACGTCCCACGAATGCCGCCGTTGCCTCCGCTCGCGCCGTCGCCAAAGTACCCGCCTCCGTCCAGGGCCGGCGCATCGTGCCAAACCGACTCGGCGTAGCGCTCGAACTCCTCGAGGCAGTCGAGGTAAAGCTCGGAGACCTCGGCGCTCGGCAGGTCCGGATTCGGCGCGGCCCAACCGGGCGATGCGGCAATCAGTAGCGCCAGCATGTCAGGAACTCCTCACCAAGAACGAATCCGCCCAACGGGCCGCGAGGGGCACCGTTGGGCGGAAGGGTTCAGCAGAGCCGGCGGCTACGCCTTCACGCGCACCGCCTGCTTGGTCTTCATCGATTCGTTCGCCGCGTCAACGACCGCCAGCGAACTCACCGCGTCCGCGTACGTGCTCTTCAGCTTCGAGCCGTCGCCCTTCTTCACCGCGTTGATGAACGTCCTCACGATGTCCGTGCCGAAGTCGTTTCCGACGCCGAGCGTCTCCGCTTCCTGGCCGACCGCGCTCACGGTTAGCGTCGAACGACCGGCGTACTCGTACTTGACCTCGGGGCACCAGATGTCCAGGCCGACCTTCCCATAGCCCTTCAGGAAGCATCCGCTGAAGATCGTCCCACACAGGCCGCTCTTGAACTGGAGGTTGACGCAACTCGCGTCCTCCACGTTGTACTTGGGCACGTCTTTCATCAGGCCCTTGCTGAAAGTCGCGTGGACCGTCTTCACATCTCCGAGCAGGTAGCGCGCCATGTCGAAGGTGTGGATCGTCTGCTCCATGGCCTGCCCGCCCGACTGTTCTTTCCGCCGCCACCAAGGCACGCCCGGCATCCCGCCGATCCAGTAGCCCATGACGAGCCCCGGCGGAGTCTTCTTCAACATGCCCTGCAGCTTCTTGACGATATCCTGGTAGCGATCCTGAAAGCCCGCTGTCGCGATGATCCCGGCCTTCTCGATCGCTTTCTGGATCTTCTTCGCCGTCTTCAGGTCAACCGCCACTGGCTTCTCAACGAACAGGTGGATGCCTTTCTCCGCGCACAGGATCTCCTGATCCGTGTGGGCAAACGGCGGCATCGCGATGAAGCACGCGTCCATGTCGACGTCCGAGATCATTGCAGTGTGGTCGGTGAATGCCGCGCCGCCGAACTCCTCGGCTGCCGTCTCGGCGCGGTCCTTCGCGACATCACACAGGGCGACGATCTCGGCGCCTCTCATGGCTTTGACGCGGTTCATATGCGAGCGATTCATCCCGCCACATCCAATAAACCCTACCTTCGTAGCCATTCGGTGTTTGCTCCTTGCTGATATCTGTTATGGGCGCGAGGCAACCGCGCCCTATGGTCCTCGGATCATACCGTAGAGCCATTCACTCGCTCCAATTCGCCCTTCGGGCGGGAGGACCTTGGCGGACCATCGCATGGCACAAGGAACCGCGGCGGGGTCTGGCGAATGACCCCGTGCTGCAATGGGCGCCGTACCACTGAGGGACTGTCGTCGAGGATGTCTTGCATCTGCGTCCCGGACTGGCGGGCGCGCCGGCTTCGTGGTCGGCGGCGGCTCACCGCGCGGCGCAAGGGGAGTGGCGTATGGCCTTCCGGCACGGGGCTGAATCGATCCGTAGAGCGACTGCGGCGTGCGGTCTCGCTATCATAGCAATCGCGTTCGGTAGTCTCGCGATCTCACAGGATCGCCCGCTTTACCAACTGGGCGCCGGCGACGTGGTTGAGGTTATCGTCGCGGGCGAGCCGGACTTGTCCGCTCCTGGACCCGGTGGCGTCACCGTGGGTCCCGACGGTCGCATCGGCCTGCCTCACGCGGGGATGATCAATGTCGAGGGCCTGACCTGTGAGGAAGCCGCTTCACGCATCGCCGATGCGCTGACTCCGGACATCCTCGTGGACCCCGAGGTCCTCGTCCGGGTCATTGAATTCCGCAGCCGGGCGATCTTCGTCATCGGCGAGGTCAAGACCCCTGGCGTGTTTCCGCATGCACCCGGTCTCACCGTCCGACGAGCCGTCGCGCTCGCCGGCGGCGTGGCCATCGACCCCTCGGGGCCACCCTCGCGCATCTCCGGTCGTATCGTGCGCTCGGATGGCTCTCTCGTCGATGTCGCGTTGGGCGACGCCCTGCGGGGCGACGACGACGCCGGTGATCTTCCCATGGAACCGGGCGACACCCTCGTCGTCCTTGTCGAGACCGACCTCGCCGCGACCGTCCTTGGCGCTGTCGCCTCACCGGGGACTTACGTGCCCCCGCGTGGAGCCCGCCTCACCGATCTGGTCGCCATGGCGGGCGGACCCACGGGCACCGCGGACATCAACAACGTGACCGTACAGCGCTCGCGCGACGAGACAATCACCTGCGACCTCGCGGCCGCCATGGCCGGCGATGGCGACAACAACCCCGCCATCGAGCCCGGCGATCTCATCTACGTGCCCACCATCACTCGCGCCGCGAGCATCATCGGCAACGTCCAGGATCCCGGCAAGTACGAGTTCGCAGAGGGCGACCGCGTCAGCAGCCTCCTCGCTCAGGCCAAGGGCGTCATGAGGGGCGACGAGGCGGGCGACCTGAGCAACATCACCGTTGTGCGCGCGGATGGCACGATCGTCGACGTCGATCTCGCGCAAGCCAACGCAGCCGCCGACCCACTGCTTCAGCCCGGCGACCTGGTGATCGTGCCAGAGACGGACCTCTTCATCACCGTCACCGGACACGTCGTCAACGCGGGCCGCTACCGGTTCAACGTGGGCGACACGGCCCGCACGGCGATCGCCTATGCCGGGGGCGTTGATCCGCTCTATGGCGCAACCCACGCGGCGCTGATCCGCCGGAGAGATGGCACCGAGCTGTCAGTCGACACGGAGATCGATGATCCCGAGCTGATCGTGGGCGACGAGGTCACCGTACCCAGAAGCGTCAACCGCGTCGCCGTGATCGGTTATGTCCGAACGCCGGGGCTATACGATTTCCAGGAGGGCGACACCGTTATTGACGTTGTCGCCATGGCGGGCGGTTGGGCGCCACCGAAGTCGGACGGTTACAGGCGCGTCCGCGGTAACCCAAGCCGCGCCTTTCTGTATCGCGAAGTGGACGGGGTGGAGGTCGCTGACGACCTCAACCTGCATAGCTTCTACAAACGGGGAGATGTGACCGCGAACCCGGTCGTCCAGCCCGGCGACATCATTGTCGTGCCCGGCAAGGGCAAGGTAGATGCGTCGAGGATACTGAGGGATGTTCTGTCAATCCCGAGATCGCTCAGATTTCTGTGGAGCAAGTAGTTCAATGACCGGTGATCGCCCGTCCATCGACAGCTCGGTTGCTCCCATGCCGTTTGACTGGCGCGAGGCGCTTGGCGCCCTGCGCCGCCGCGCGCCATTGGCCGGCGTGACGCTCACTGTTGTGTGGGCGGCCGTGCTAGCGTTCACGTTCACCCAGACGCCCACTTACGAGGCGCAAGTCGCGCTCACCACGCCAGAGAACCACATGCCATCGCTGCCGATCGACGCCAGCATCGGCGCCGCGCTGGGGCTTCGAGGCCAGTCGCTCGATTCGCAGAAGTGGATGCTCACCAACCCCATACTGCTCAACGGCGTGGCCGAACAGTTGGGTCTCAACATGAGTGGCAGCGACCTTGCGGGCCGCGTGCGAGTCGATATCATCGGCTCATCGCTCATGGTCATGAAGGTCCGCGACGATGACGCCGGCCGCGCCGCTGACATCGCGAATCGGATCGCGGAATCTCATGTCGAGGACACCAGACAACGCGCGCACGACTCGCTGCTAAGCACGGTCGACGCGCTGTCGGAGCAACTCAACACTCTGGATGATCGTCTGGCCCAAAACGAGGGCTCGCTCCGCGACTTCCAGGCCAGCCACAACATCATCGACATCCAGAGCCAGGCCAGCCAGACCGCGAACCTGATCGGAACTATCTCGGCGCAGATCACGTCCGCGCAAGCCGGACGCGCATCCGCATCAGATCAGGCCGACTACTACCGCCGAGTTCTCTCCTCGGAGGACCGAACGTACATCGCGTCCTCAACAGTCGCGCGCAACCCCCTGGTCAGCAGCCTCGAATCCCAGCTCTCGACGCTCGAGGCCGATCGCGCGGCCCAGGCCGCGACCCGCGGACCGGAGCACCCGGAGATGGTCGCCCTCGACGATAGGATCATCGCGCTCCGCCTGGAACTTGCCGCAGCCGTTCAGACGGTGGTAAACCAGGAAGTAGAATCGGAGAACCCGGCCTATCGCGAGGCAGGCCAGCAGCTCGCCGCGGCCGAGGCGTTGGCTCTTGCCGAAAGCGCCCGCGTGTCCGCCTTTGAGGCAGAGCTGAGCGAGCAGTTGGCAGAGCTTCAGAGCCTCCCAGACCTGAGCGTTCAGCTTTCTCACCTGCAGCGTGACGCCACAGCCTCCGCTGCCGTATACGTGGACCTGCTGCAGCGGTATGAGAAAGCCCGAGCGCAATCGGAGGTCGCGCTTACGTCGATCGAAGTGCACAGCTCGGCAGAGCCCCCGGCCTTCCCGGTGAAGCCGCGCAAGGTGCTGAACGCGGCGATCGGACTGTTGCTGGGTATCGGCCTCGGGTTGCTGCTCGTGATGGCGGCGGAGGTGATCGCTGATCCCCTTCGCTCCGAGCGCCACGCTCGCGCCGAACTCGACCTGCCAATTTTGGGAACGATTCCCGGCGCGCCCCGCAGCCTCGGCCGGGTCATCGACGAAATCTCTACGCCAGGCTCATCGGCCGATGATGCGTACCAGGCCTTGCGGTTGAGCGTGCAGGCCGCGTCCGCGGGGAGCATTGTCATCGCCGGCGGCTCGCGCTCGGGACGAGAACGTGAAGTCGCGCTCGGGCTGGCGACGGCCGGGGCTCAGGCTGGCCTCAAGACGCTGCTGCTCGAGGGCGATCTGCGCGCGCCATCCTTTGGAGCCGCGCTTGGATTGAAGTCTGACATGGGTCTCGCCGATTGCCTCGGCGGCGCTCAGGATCCCGCCGACTGCGCCCAGCCGACCACCATCGCGAATCTGTCCGTCCTGGCGGCCGGCGCCAGAGCGTCCGGGACTGTCTCGCTGCTTGAATCCCCGGCCGCGCGCGACGCTCTGAAGACCGCGTGCGGGGGCTTCGACCTCGTGGTCGCGACCGCTCCCGCCTGGCCAACCCCGGACGTGCTCCCACTTGCCTCCGTGCTGGGGGCCGCGCTGGTGGTGGTCAGGGAGGGGCGCTCCTCCCGCACCGTGGTGAAGGAGCTGTGCGAGCGTCTCAGCCGCACCGGATGCCCGCCTATTGGCCTCTGCATCTTACGGAAATGACGCGCGAATCAGGTTCCGCCTCCGACAACGAGCGCCGTGTCCGGTCTCACCTACAGAAGATTGCCTCCGGCGGCGCGTCGATGCTGGTCGGCAACGTCGCCAAGTCCGGACTGCAGTACGCCACGACGATCATCGTGGGGCGCGCGCTCGGGGCAAGCGTCTTCGGCGACTTCGGTCTCGTGATGAGTTGCGAGCGCTTCGCGCGCGTCCTCGGCGACGCCGGCCTTCCGCAGGCCAATCTGAAGTACGTCTCCGCGGGCCTCGCCAACGGTGATCCCGGCGAGGTCCGGCGCGTCGCCACTCTCACGCTCAAGCTGTCGATGGCGCTGAGCCTTCTGATCTTCGCCGGCGTGTGGCTTGCCGCGCCGCTCCTCGCCACGTATGTCTACCGGCGCCCGGAACTCACCATCCCCTTCCGAATTGCCGCGGGTATCGTTCCCTTGCTCAGCGTCACGTCGATGGCGCTGTCCGTCCCGCAGGCCGCCCGAAACATCTTGCCGTTGGTCGCGATCGCCCGCGTGGGCGTTCCGCTGC
Organism: uncultured Armatimonadia bacterium; assembly: GCA_964555935.1. GTDB lineage: Bacteria > Armatimonadota > Zipacnadia > Zipacnadales > VGFC01 > CAZKUN01. Next base: position 46,342 of record CAZKUN010000009.1, read on the forward strand.
TGTTCTTAGGCGGGGTAGCGGCTGTGGTGCTTGGCGGGGGCGGGCTCACGCAGTTGATTCTGGCGCACCTTGCTGCAGCGGCGGCAGGCTTGCTGGCGGCGCTCATCGTCCTGGCGATGTGGCTCCCTTCATCCGGCTCGGCGTCTCTGAATCCCGTGGCCACACGCGCGCTGCTCGGTTTCTCGGCGACCGTCTGCCTGGCAGCGGTCGGGAGGATGGTCCTGTCGGCGGCTGATGTTCTCATCCTTGCCCGTTACGTCGCGCCTGACGACCTCGGAGTCTACGTCGCGGCGTCCCGCACGGCGGCCTTCATTCTGCTGCCGCTCGGGGCCGTCAACGGGCTCCAGGGCCCCGTCGCGTCTGACCTGTACACGCGCGGCGACATAGATGGGCTCCGGCGCACCTACCGCACGACAACACGCTGGATCACCGGGGCGACGCTCGCGCTCTTCGCGCCCATGCTTATCGCACCCGAATATGTCATGCGGCTGTTTGGCAGCGAGTTTGGCGGCGGCGGGCCGCTGCTCATCGTCGTCGGTCTGGGCCAGGTCATCAACGGCGCGACCGGCGGCGTCGGCTTCATGCTCACCATGACGGGCGGCCAGCGCTTCGTAGCCATCTCAAACTGGATCGCCGTAGTCGCATTGGTCGCGTCTCTTTTGATCGTGGCTCCCATTTGGGGAGTGCTCGGAGGAGCCGTCTGCGTGGGGGCGGCGTTCGCTGGTGTAAACCTGCTGCGGCTGGGCTTCCTGTGGAGGCAGCGCAGCATCCATCCGTTCGATACCCGATACTGGGTCTGCGGGCTGGCGACGGTTGCTGTCGCCCTCGGCGCGATGGGGCTCGCGAGGATAGGCGGCGCGTGGATGACGGTCGTCGCGCTTGCCGGATTCTACGCCGCCTTCGTCATCATCGCCGCGCGTGGATGGGCCGTGGGAGGCGGGGCTTTAGGGTCGGTGTTGAGTAGGAATGGAAGGCGGGCTGGACCCGACGATCAGCCCGATTCGGAGGCATAGCATGGCAGCATCGCCGCGGGCGCAGCGCCAACCTCGCCTCGCCATTGTGGGGCTCGACGGCGCGACTTGGGACATCATCAACCCGTTGATGGAGGCCGGGAAGCTCCCCAACCTCCAGCAACTTGTGGCCGAGGGCAGCTCTGGCCCCCTGGAGTCGGTCATCCCGCCCGTCACCGCGCCCGCGTGGGCCACGATGCTGACGGGTTGTGATCCCGGCGAGCACGGCGTGTTCGCCATGACGATCCAGGACCCCGAAAGCGAGCACTTCCGTCCGGTCACCATGAACGACTGGCGCGCTCGCCCGCTCTGGTCCATCGCGAATGACTGCGGTCTCACTGCTGGTTTCATGGGCGTGCCTTTTGCATACCCGCCCCAGTCGGTTGACGGCTACATGATCTCCGGCATCATGGGGACGCCGCGGTATGACGAGCGCATGTTCAACCCCTCGTCTCTGTTCGAACCCGTGACCGCCGCCGCGGGAACGTACCCGCTCGATCCCCCCGCCAAGGTCCGTGGCACAGCGCCATTTGAGCTACTGCAGCGCCAGGCCGAGTGGATCCGAGACGCGACCACGCACCTGCTGCACCGCAACCCGGTCGACCTGTTCATGGTGGTCGAGAACTACACCGACCACGTTGGGCATAACTACCTGCGCGGTCGACGGTACGACTGCAACGGCGAGATGATCGATCTCATCGAGCACGCCTACCGCGCGGCGGACGAACTCATCGGCTGCGTCCGCAAGGCTGTCGGCGAGGAGTGCCCGATCCTGGTGGTCTCAGACCACGGCATGGGTCTGTTCGAGGGCTACATCAACCTCGAGCGGGCGCTCGGCGTCGAGGCGCCGGTCGCGCGTCGGAGCTTCATCCGCCGCATCTGGCGAGCGCTCGTCAAGCTGATGCCCGCTTCCGTGGTGAGGCGTCTCCGCCGCGAGTACTGGTCGCGCCCCAAGGCCGGTCGGATCGTGCCTTACGGCGACGCAACGCTCACGCTCACTGGCGTCGAGGGAGCCATTCGCGTCAACGCGGACGACCCCGAGTACCGCTCGCATGTCATCGATGAGATCGTCGAGCGCCTGGCGTCCATTGAGGATCCCGCGACGGGCGCGCCGCTTATCGAGCCCAAGCGCGGGCCAGAGCAGTACGACGGGCCGTACGTCGACCGCGCGCCGGACATCATCGCGTGGCCCGCGAATCAGGGACACCAGCACTTCCTTCGCGCCCCCAAGTGGGTGCCGCTGCTGCCGACGAATGAGGAGACCAAGCGTGCGGGAATGGCCCGCGCGCAGTTGGACCCGGAGGGATGCCACCGACTCGACGGCATCGCCTTGGCCAACGCGCCGGCGGCCGCCGCGGGCGTGGCGGCCCATGCCGAGTTCCCTCAGCACCTGCGCGATGTGATGGCCTACGTGCTGGGGATCTGCTTCGGTGAAGATGTGCCCGACGATGCCAAGATTGGGCCGATGTCTCCGGACGAGACGGGCGACGTTTACGGAACTGACGAACAGGAACTCATCGAAGAGCGACTCGCCGACCTTGGCTACCTGTAGAGGAGACGCGCCGTGGGTGACGGTCGACCGAACGTGCTGATTCTGGTTGTGGACTGCCTCGTGGCTGAGGCGTTCTTCAACGACGCGGGTCGCCTGCCGCTCCCGAACATGGAGCGGCTGCGCGAGCGCGGCACGTCATTCCGTAGCGCCTTTTCTGTCGCGTCAACCACGTCTCCCTGCTTTTCCAGCCTCTTCACCGGCACGTATCCCGTCATCCACGGGGTCCGCGGGTTGCGCGGACTTCGCGTCCGTGATGACCTCCCAACGATGGCCGAGGCCTTCGCCGGAGCCGGCTACCGAACATCCGCCTACGTCACCGGGCCGCTCCTGCCAACGGTCGGCGCCGATCGCGGCTTCGACGTGTATGAACACCGCAACCGTCGCCAAACGATCTACGATGATTGGGGCAAGCCGGTCGTTGAGCGCATTTCCCGCCTCGGCGGCGATGGGCCGGAGCTACTCCTGCTCCACACCTTTGTGTTGCACAGCCCGGCGCGGCGCGCTCTCAGATTCGCCAAGGTCCAATACGGGCGCACGATGTATGACCAGGCGCTCTGCAACATCGATGAATACCTCGGCCGGCTCTGGGATCTCGTCTCATGGGACGATACGGTCGTCGCGCTGATGGCCGACCACGGCGAGATCGTGTCGACGAAGCCATGGTGGCTGTTCACCGCAGTCAAACGCACGGGCATGTCGCGCGTGCTGACGCGCCTCAAGCTCAGCCCGCGCGAGGCGTGGACTACGGGGCGCCACGGCAGCGACATCACCGACGTGCTCACCCACGTGCCGCTGGTGTTTGCCGGCGGCCCCGTTGCGGCGACCGGCCACGAGGTCCGGACTCAGGTGAGTCAGGTCGACATCCTCCCCACCCTCGCTGATCTCGCGGACGTGCCGCTCGCGTTGGATGGGCCGCTCCGTGGTCAAAGCCACGTCGCGGCCCTGACCGGTGGTGAATCCGGGCCTGAGCGTCCTGTCTTCGCCGAGGCCTGCGGCGAGCGAATCGATCCGATGAACCGGCTGGTGGGTGTCCGCGCGGATGGGTGGAAGTGCATCGTCGCGCCCGAGAACTCTCAGATCCCCCCTCGGCTATATGACCTCACCTCCGACCCGCGCGAGACCCAGAACCTCGCCGACGCCCAGCCTGACAGACTGGCAAACTACCGCGAGATGATCGACCGCGATTACCTCGCCCACCTTCCCGGCGAGGCGGCGCGAATGTCTGACGAGGAGACCCGCGCCATCGAGGAACACCTGCGCGACCTCGGATACCTGTGAACGGCGAAGGTGCGCAGCACCCAACGGGCGAATCGCTTGCGAACGGTGACTGCTGCAATGACTGAGCCGCTCGTGAGCATCGTGATCCCAGCGTACAACGCCGCCGACACGCTCCCCGTGGCGGTCTCCTCGGCGCTGCGCCAGACCTATGGCTCGGTTGAGGTCGTCGTCGTGGATGACGGTTCGGAGGACGAGACCTCGACCGTCGTCGAGCGCCTGTCACCAGACGTCAGACTCATCCACCAACCAAACGCCGGACTTCCCGTCGCGCGCAATGCCGGCTGGCGCGGGGCATCAGGCGAGTTCATCGCCTTCCTAGACGCAGACGATGGATGCCACCCGCTGCGCATCGAGCGGCAGATGGCGACGCTCGGCGGCGACCCCGGCCTGACGTCCGTTCTGACCGGCCGAGTAAGGATCGGGCCAAGCGCCGCGCAGACCCGCAAGGTCGACAACTGCGGCGAGTTGGTGAGCCACTCGGTAACCGACCTTCTGGCGATGTGTCGGCGCGGGGTCGGCGCGTCGATGCTCGTTCGGCGCGAGGCGCTCGACGCCGCCGACGGTTTCGACGAGGCCTCGGCGAAGCGCCCATCCGGCGAAGATGAGCTCCTCACCCGGATCCAAGTCTCCGGTGCCGTCGCCACGCTGGGGCAACCGCTGTACTGGGTCTTCGAGTCGGGTGAATCGATGCGCTGGCGCTACACGGCCGACACCTTTGCGCAGACCCACGCGCGCTGGCTTGGACCTTGGGCGCGCGGCGATGTCGATGCGCTCCCGGGAATCGTTGACACGCCCGAGAACCGCCGGGCGGCCCGCGCGGGCCTGCTCCGCCGGAGCCTGTGGCGCGCGTACGTCATCGGCGACGCCGCATACATCGATGCGGCCGCGCGGCATCTCGGTAACTGGGGCGGCCTCACGCCGGCCGAGCGATGCCAGATAGCTATTGCGCGGGCGGCCGTCGCGACGCGACCCAAACGACCCGACGAGTCGGCCTTGCGAGAGACTTGAGGCCCATGCCCGACGCGCGAAGAGCCCTTGTGATCATCGTCGACGCTGCTCGCAAGGATGCGACCGAGCCCCTCATCGCGTCCTCGCGCATCCCCGCCCTCGCCGCGGCAGCAAGGCCGGCAATGATCGCTCCATCGTGCTGGACCGTGCCATCCGTGGCATCCCTTCTAACGGGCGTCTTCCCGTGGGAACACGGGCTTCACTGGCCACTCGACACGCCGCCAACGGCGCCGCTTACCATCGCCTCGTTTCTCGAGGCTGCCGGACGCCGGATGGCGCTCGTCTCGGCGAATGAGATGTACGGTCCACCCGTCATCGAACTGCGGCCCGGCGTTGCTGAATTCCCCTTGCAGCGCTACTCCCGACCCATAACCGGACTTCGCCGAACGCTCGGTCTGCTCGACTACGGGGGCCGGGTGGTTCTTGAATCGGTGAGGCGACTGGTGGCGTCTGACGTGCCGGATGTGATGGTCGTCCACCTGAACGAGGCCCATCACCCCTACCTGCCACCCGTTTCCGGGCCGCTCGGCCGAGGGGGGCTGACACACATTTTCGGCCATCTGCAATACTACTTCTCCAAGCGCGTTCAGGTCTGGGAGCACGCAGCCCGTGCCGACGACGTCGCCTGGAGCGACGCCCGTCGACGCTACGAGGAATGCCTTGCATACGACGTCGCGATAGTCGAGGAGATCATCGAGCTTTACGAGCAGGTCGGGCTGGTAGACGACACGCTCGTCATCGTCACCGCCGATCATGGCGAGCACCTCGGCGAGCACGGATTGGGCGATCACCAGGCCTCGCTCTACGATGAGTTGGTGAGCGTCCCGTGCGCCGTTATTGCTCCGGGCGTCCCCATCGGACCGCGGCCCGAGGTGCAGTTCCAACACACCGACGTGGCGCTGACAGTCTGCAACTACCTCGGCGTCCCCATGGTCGGCTACGCGCCGCGCCGCCAGCCGCTTGACATGCTGGATCCCGCCAGTTGGGAGAGCGGCCACGAGAGCGCTTTCATGGAGTGGACCCCGTGGGGAGATGAGAAGTTTGGGAAGCTCCAGCAACGCAACCCGACCTACGGTTTCGGACCGTTGCGTCGCGACATCGTCGGCGTTCGGACACCCGCGTGGAAGTACACTCGCGGCTCCGATGGCTCCGCCGCGCTATACGATCTGACGTCGGACGCCGGCGAACGTGCCGATGTTCGCGTGCAGAACCCGGAGATTGCCGCCGAACTCGAGGCGAGACTGGCGGAGTGGTGCGAGTCGGTCGGGCGGCCGGCGCCCGGTGAGGATCCGCCGTTTGACACGCGTGGCGGGGGATACAGCGAAGAGAGCCAGAAGGTCATCGAGCAGCGGCTCGCGGACCTGGGGTACATGTAGACCTAATCGGCGCCGGCTTCCTCAACAGGCAACGTCTCGGGAGCGCTCCGTCGCAAGCCACGCTCGGGCAGTCGTCCTCGCGCCATCAGGGACTCGTAAGCCTGGGCCGTCTGCGCGACCATCGCCTCGACCGTCCAATCGGCGAGCCCGTCATCCTCAAGCCTGACCGCCGCGCGCGAATAGTCTCGCGGAGCCTGCAGCACTTCCCGCAACCGCCGGCAGAACAGGTCGTCATCATCCTGCGGGACGATGTGACCGTTGCGACCTTCCACGATCGCCTCTTGCGCCCCATTCACGTCGTAGCAGACGATCATCCGGCCGACCGCCGTAGCCTGGACGAACACCCGCGGCAAGCCTTCCCATTTCGAGGTCAAGCAGACGCACGACGACGCCGCAAGAACCTCCTCGATATCAGGCCGAAAGCCCAGGAAGCGGAACTCGCCGTTCAGCCCCGAGGCCTGCGCGAGTGCCTCCAGCTCGCCCCGCTGTCGGCCCTCACCCGCGACCACAAAGCGCGCATCGACGCCCTCGCGGACCAGGCGGCCCGCAGCCTCGATGAAGCGATCTACCCGCTTGCGGTGCTCCAATCGACTCACAAGCAACGCCACGGGCACGTCGCTGGGGAGTCCCAACTCGACGCGCTTCTGACGGATCCTTGCATCGGTCCAGCGCGCGGCGCGGCGAAACGCGCCTAGGTCCATCCCGCTCCGCACGGTCGCGTACTGCTCAGCGCGACCGACACCGTGGTCGGTGTAGAGCCGCGACAAGTCGTTCGAAACGCTGACATAGGCCGTCGTGTAGCGCGCCATCCACCGTTCGATGGCAACGATGGTCCGGTACATGATCGGGTGCTGCTCGGCGTGGAATGTCGTGCCATGTAGGCCATGGACCACGATCGGCACGCGCTCGAGGCGAGCAGCCAGCCTCCCGAGCACGCCAGCCTTGGCCGTGTGGGTGTGCACGATGTCAGGCTTCGTCTCGCGGATAATCCGGCGTAGTCGGGCGAGGGCTTTCAGATCCAGGAACGGGTTGATCTCGCGGACCAACTCATCGACGACCATCACGCCGCGCCCATCGACCTCGGCCATCTGGGCGGAGCTGCTCTCGCCCCCGGCAACCACGGTGCATGAGTGGCCCATTCGCTGAAGGCCGTTGCAGGTGAGGATTGTGTTCTCGTCCGCCCCGCCGCTGATCAGCCGCGTGATGACGTGCAAGACCGATGGCTTCCCTGCGCGCGCCGGGAGCCTCCCCGCGGTCTGAGCCGCACTGTCAAGCTGGGGATGTTGAGACGTTCGGGCATTGCTGCTTGGCCCGAGACCTATCGGCTTGCTGATTGCGGGTTCCTCCTCGCCGCGGAACTCCATTGTGCCCCGGCACGTCAAATACGTGGAACTTCGTTGTCCCGCGTGATTCCGGTCGACGTCGACCTCACTGGGGAGGGCTTCGCCTCGACCCCATGCAGATTCCTGCATGCGACCGTCACGATGTATAACGCATGTTGTCGCCGACGCACCTTCAATTGCACTAGCTCACCGCGCCTCGACTCGGCCCAGTCGCCACCGAGGCCGCTCTTCCATGTCTATTGCCGCGTGTCGATAGTACGGGTACACGCTCCATTCGACACACGTCACGACGTCAGGTTGCGCGTCCCCATCGAAATCGCCAACCCAAGGATGCGGCCCGTGTGACGTCACCTTGATGGGCTCGCCGAAGCATCGCAATGTCCGGGGAGCGGCAAAGACCGGATCGGTCGCGGTGCCTACATTCCTCAACAGGTAGATACTCCCTTTTGCGGCATCGGTGCCGGCACAACTGTACACGACGTCCGTCAGGCCGTCCGCGTCCCAGTCCACGCATCGGAAGCTCTCGGTCCAGTGCGCGGACCGGTCCACCACCGCATCGTCTATTAGGCGCCCATCCTGGAGCTTCAGCGGGCCTCGACGCCGCAATCGAAAGCGGCCATCGTCAGCCCGATACTGCTCGAACAACATGAGCTTTCGCACATGCCCGTCATGCGTGATCAGGTCCATTAGCCCATCCCCGGTCAGGTCCGCGAAGCCGCACCCGGTCCGCCAGAAGAACGGCTGGTTCTCCTCGTATGGGTACGGATTGTTCGGCACGCTCTTGTCGCCTGCTAGCTTGGCCGACGTAGCGCGCGCCTCCGGCGAGTCCGGATACCCGTCGACGACGATCTGGCTGCGCTCGCCAAATCGGGGCCGCGAGCGCGTCCCCACGTTCTTGTACCAGAAGATGCGGTTCGTCTCATTCGGCAGTATCAGGTCGGGCAACCCGTCGCCATCCCAATCAACATACCCAGGATAGGGGTAACCCATGTTGTGCCAATGATCACTGCCTAGAACCTCATCGCGCAGGAGGCGGATGGGCTTCCCATCGGCTTCGATCTGACGCGCCTCGGCGAAGGCCGGCTTCTCGCGCGAGCCCTCGTTGATCACGATCCGCGGCCATCCATACCCTCCGCCAACGAGCATGTCGAGGTCGCCGTCGCCATCCCAATCGCACAGGCACGGCCATGCCTGGTCGCTGAGGGCCATCACCGCTGAGATGGACTCAGCCTGCCCCACCTTCCGGAACCGGGGCTCGCCGGGCCTGACCTGCCGGTAGTGTGATACTCGTTGCCACACGTCGTGCCCGATGAGCAGACCGCCCGGCGTCGCGGCGACTGACGCGCACCAGAACTCATCCACGCCCTCGATGGGCTCCTCCTCGGCAAATGTGGGGGGGTCGCCGCCGAGGTTACGTCGCCAGGCGATTCCACGGTTCCGCGGATCGTCCTCGCCGTCGACCAAGCAGACAGCGTCTGGCCGTCCATCCGCGTCAATGTCGTAGAAGCACGCGTCAAGCCCCGCGTCGAGAGTCACCGCCGTCTCGGATGCGCTCCGGATGTAGGCGCCGCCCACCACGATGTCGGCAACGCCATCGCCGTTGAGGTCCGTCACCCGACACGGGCTCCACGCGCCCTCGGGGCGTTTTGCGCTGCCGCCCGACTCGAAGATCGGCATGCCGCCCGCGTCGCGATCACCCGAGTTCAGGTAGATATCCACCTGATCTCCCCGGTTCTTCGAGTGGACCACATCCACCAGCCCGTCGCCGTTCACGTCGCCGAAGCCCGCCGTCATGTAAGTGTGGCGGAAATACTGGAGGTTTCCATCGGCGTCCCGATACCTCAGCCGGACCATGTCCCCCACTCGCAGGCGCCCATTGCCACTATTGCGCGGGTAACAGACAACCCCATCCCACGGCCAGCCAGGCCGGTAGGCATAGTTCCAGCACCCCACCAGATCCAGTTTCCCGTCGCCCGTCATATCGTGGAGGCCACCGGGGTAGATCAGCGCGACCGGTCGAGGCTCGCCCGCGTTGTATCGCAGCAAGTCGCCAACGCCGATCGCCGGCGTGTATGCTTGTGGCTTCAGGGCCGGGCGGGTGTCGCGCGTGGAGAAACGTATCTCGTACCGCGTGTGATCTGGGGCAGGGATGACCCACTCAACGCGACCGCTATCCCCATACGCGAAGTCTTCACTCCGGGCGTGTGGCACCGTCTCGCCGGTCGCAAGGTCAATCACCTCGATCGAGTTCGGGTCGAGCGCGCCTGCCGCGCCGGCCTCCGCGATCAGTTCCCCGAAATCGATCTTCGGATCCATCGGCACGTTGGCAAGCTCCAGCTCGGACGTGACGGTCAACCGGACGCGGAACCCGTCGGCTGTGGCCCCCACCGAGAACACCATCAGCGCCAGCGCTACCATGGGCCCCTCTCCGGTCGGTACTTCATGATGACATCGTTCACCGTCGGTATGATGCCGTAGAGTTCTGGCCGACGCCGGCCCAGCATCATCTCCCGCCAGCCTGCCTTCTGCTCGGGGCAGTCGTCAGCAAGGTACGTGCCGATCCCCTCCGTGCCTTGCGTGGGCTGGACTGCCTTGTTGCCCTCGTAGTAGACCCTCTGGTCGTCGAAGTTGATGTCCACGTGGATCACGCCCTCTTGCTGGAAGACGCTCGAGGCCATGACCTGCCCGTAGGGATCGACGATGACCGATCTCAGGCCAGCGTCAGATGAGTTCCAGTGCGCGCAGGCGACCCACACCCCGTTGTCGAGCGCCCTCGCCCGCAGCAGCGTCTCGTTGTGTCGTCCACTCGCGCCCCACATCTGGCTGGGGTCGAGGATGATCTCCGCCCCCTTCAGCGCCAGCGTCCGATCGATCATCGGCGTGTACAGATCCCCACATTCGTGGATACCGATCCGTCCGAAGTCCGTGTCAAAGACGGTGATCTCGGGGAAGCCCTTCGTCCAGTAGATCGACGTCTTGTGGATCACCTCGCCCTGGCGATTCCAGACATACGCCAGGCTGATGCTCTCCTCGCCGCGCAGTCCGCCAACCACGATGTACGCGCCCATCTCGCGGGCCAACTCGGCAACCTTCGCCCCCGCATCGCGCCCGATGTCGTCGTTCTCAATGTCGGCGGAGTTCTCCGAGACCAGGATCAGGTCCGGGCTGGCGCCGCCCGCCTTCTCGATGAGTTCGAGCATCTTGGCCGGCCGCTCGCCCGTGCGCCACATGTGGGAGGGGTTGAGATACACCACCGCAACGCGCGCCGTCCGCTTCGCATACGTTGGCAGATCCGGCGGCTCCCATGGCTCGGAAACAGGCCCAAACGCAGTCCGGTCGCCGACGCAGTTCACGTAGAAACACGGCTCGCACTGCACCCACGGGTCATACGGATCGTCCTTGCGTTTGTCGAGGTCTACCCTCGCCGACGCAACGCCGTCCTCGTGGCCCGTGTCGGCGATAGGCGCGCCCCCTCGGTTCACGATCATGCTCCGCCCAAAGGCCGCGCCGCGCATGCCCATCTCGTAGCGGTTGGTGATGTACGTCCGAGGGTCGGCATACATCGCCGCGACGAGGTGCGAGTGCGCGTCCCGGGCTCGCGCGGTCAGGACTGGCTCCCACCCGCTGTGCTCGCGGAAGCGCTCCGGAAAGGCATGCCAGAGCAGCACCTCCGCGCCTTTCATCCAGAGCGTCTCGTACACTTCAGGGAAGTAGATGTCGCTGGTTACCGTCGCGCCGATGACGCCGAAATCCGTCTCGAAGACCTCCAACTCATCCCCGAGTACCAGATCGTCATCGTCGGGGAACGCGTGCGTCTTCCGAGCCGTGAAGGCGATCTCGCCCTCGCGGTCGAGCAACACGGAAGTTGCGTACACGCGGTCGCCGTCCTCTTCCCTCATCGCCAGCGCGACATACGTTCCGTGCCGCTTCGCGAACCTCGCGAAGCCTCGCAGCCCCGCCATCGGTCGCTCGGCGTTGAAGCTGAGGAAGGGCATATACGGAAGCGCGACCAGATCCTGCGGGCCACGCTCACACGCCTCCTCCAGCGCCCCAGTCACGTGCTCCCGCGTCTGGTGCTTCTCACCGTCCAGCAGGCATACCGTGGATATATTCACGTCGCGCTTCGCCATCTCATAGTCCTCATCCAGCCGTTGTAGGGGCGCAACTTCATGGCGCCCTGAGCCACGCGCTACGCGCGCCCTCTACTCCCCCAACCCATAGCTCCAGAGGTGCGATGCCGCCGCGAAGTACAACCGCCCATCGACGATCGCTCCACCCGCGTCTACATTCACCGGCGTGTCCGTCACCTTCTCCAGCTCATACGTCCCCGGAGCAATCCGGACGATCGACTTCGACATCAGCGCGTAGATGCACCCCTCACCCTTCAGCAACGCCAGATGCCTCGGCATCCCGCCGTATTCACCCAGATCCGCCCGATGGACGATCTCACGCGTGCTTGGGTCGAACACGAACAGTTTGGAGCCTCGCGCCAGGCCGTAGACCATGCCGTCCGAGCCAACCGCCACGCTCCAGACGTCAGACGCGCCAGGCTCGGGAACGGTCCGGAACACGACTTCCCGCGTCTCCCAGTCGAGGATGTACAGCTCCCCCTCCGTCGCCGCCGCGTGTCCGCCGCCGGGGGTGCTGATGCTCGTTCCGCCGACCAGATTCCCATCCGGGAGCACGTCGAGACAGATCGTGCTGTGGTTCGGGATCAGATCTTCGTCCTCGATCAGCGTCGCCTCATCCGTCTCCAGGTTGTAGATCCCCATTCCGCCGCCGGTCAAACCATAGCCCATGTAACCCGCCATGATCGCGTGCTTGCCATCGGGGTGAGTGATGCATGCTCTCGGCCGGGCGATCGACTTCGGGAACCGTCCGACCATCAGCGGGTTGGGGTCGTCGCCCGTCTCGTTGTTCCAGGGCTTCGTCGTGTCAAACCGGTAGAAGAACCCGCCAGCGTACGCCCCGGCAAACACGTACCTATCCAGCGTCGCCATGGCGCAGAAGTTGCCTCCACCGACCTTCGCGAGGCCACCGTAGTCTTCCAGCTTGTCCGTCTTCGTATCATAGGCCACCATGTGCATCGGATGGCACGAACTGGCGTAGATCATTCCCTCCGGGCCCGCCGCCACCGATGTGAAGAGCGCGCCCTCGGACTCGTAGCCGAATGTCAGCTTGCTGACCTCGCCGTCCGCCTCGATCTCCATATATCGCTCCGGCAGGTTCAGTAACTTCAGCTTCCTACCATCCGGGAATGTCCCGCGCGTCAGCCCCCACGGGATTCTGCCATTCGGCGCTTCGGCGGCCTTCTCATCCGCCTCGATCTCCTCCGCATTCCCGCCACTCATCCGGTACCACTGCCCGGCCGCAGTGCCATAGACTTCGCCATCCACGCCCGGATAGACCGAGCCGGAGCCCGTCGTCCTTGCCGCATCATCGACGATCTGCTTCACGGTGCCGGTCGCCGTGTTATACGCCACGAGATTGCATCGAGCCGTGCCGATTCCCGCGTACAGCCACCCATCCGCGTCGGCGCAGAGGCTGTTGACGTAATGCTCCGCCGGGTCGAGTTGGCCTAGCTCTGCCATCTCCTTCGTCTCGGGGTCGAAGCGGATGAGCTTGCAGCTCGGGTAGCTCCCCGCGTATATCATCCCATCCGGCGCGTCACACACGCTCTCACCCGTGTAGGCGCTCTCACCGGGCGCGGGGGTGCCAGAGAACAGCCACTCGCGGCCAGCGGGATCCAGCTCCATCAGCACCCTTCCCGCGAGCGTGTAGAACCGCCCGTTGTCGCTCATCAGCGACGCGAACGGCGGCGAGTTCGGCACGCCTTCCGAGTAGTAGATCTGCTCCGTTACGCCGCTGTCGATGTCGGTCATGAGAATCCATCCGCGCGGACTGCTATCCATCATCAGGCAGATGGTCGTCGCCTTGCCATCGATCTCAATACACGCCACGCCCCGGCTCTCCGCCGCTGGCGCGCCCACTCCGTGGTCGATGAACCCATCCTGCGCCGTCAAGCAAGCACATGCCACCAACCCAATCCCTGCAATGAGCATCATGACGCTGACTCCCCCGTAGGGGCGCAATTCATTGCGCCCTGCCGTTCTTACCGTCTTCGCGTCTTCCCGCTTTCGTTGTCGTGCTTCACCGATGGAAGTAACTCCGCTCCATCTCGATGCCGCTCTTGACCGCATGAAGCCTCAGCAACGAGTACGCCAACGTGCTCGGCCATGTCTCCGACTCGTAGTACCACAGCCCCGTCGCGCCGCGGAAGAGCCCGTCCGCATAGAGCGCCTCGATGGCCTGCTGCGCGTAGCTCTCCGCCGCCGGCATCCACTGCTCGCCACCCTCGTGCTCGTACATGGCGACCATCAGGTCGATCAGGCTGCCGTACACGTGCGCCCGCGCCACAGCGCTCTCGGGGACGCGCCCCGCCTCAGCATAGAACCTCGCGAGCCCCACGGCGACTCGCCAGTGCGCCGGATCCTCGGTCAGTTCATACGCCCTCAGCCACAGCAGCGCATCCATCGCCAAAAACTCGCCACCATAGTGCGCGGTGAACTTCGGCGCGCTGAGTGGCGTGTCGGGAGCCGGGCCGTCAATCGGGCAACCACCCATGTACAACCCCTCCGCCGGCTTGTGCGGCAGCGCCGTCAGCGCGGCGAGGTGCTGGTCGGCCACCAGCCAACAGACGCCCGCCATCTTCGTTCCGTCCAGCAGCGGAACCGATTCGAGCATCGTCACCGCCAGGCTCAATTGCGTCGCGGCCGAGCATGCCGCATTGTCGCGCGTGGTAGTGCTGGGCAGGAGATGCGTCTCCGGGTGCCGGACGGCCACATGGTGGTCGATGATGCCCCCGATCCAGTTGAGGTACTTCTCGTCACCTGTCTTCGAGTATGCAAACGCCCAGACCTGGATGTAGAACCCGCCATGTCGGGGGAAATCGAGAAAGGTGGTGTTCTCCGGCCGCTCATCGGGCAGCGGCCTTGAGATGTCCGCGTGGCGGTTGTAGTCGAAGGTCTCCAAGTCTACCACGTGGTTGATGAGTCCATCCGCCTCGCCGAGCACAGCCTCCGGGTTCAGTTGCCATGCCTGCTCCCAGAAACTCAACGGCGGCGCGCCCAGAAACTCGTGGGTAGTGTTGCCCGGCGCCTCCTTGTAGTAATCCCAATGCGCGTGCTCGCCCCATGGCCAGAGCCCTGTCGCCGTGTCGGTGCAGTTCGTCAGGAAGTACTTGAGGTAGCGCCCGGCGCCGTTGCGGTACTTCTGCTCGCCCGTGACTCGGGTCAGGGCCTCACACGCCCGGATCATCATCACGTCGTGCTGCAGATTCCCGCCAAACAGCGCCCGATCGCCCTGGCGCTGGCCCGCAATCGGCGGCATGGCGACGTTGGGGTGTGTCTTCGTGTCGATGCCGAGGATGCTCACCCACATCGGGCTGTGCGCCTCGCCGTACGTGTCCGCTCCATGCTCGATCAGCGTGTCCGCGAAGCGCCGCACGTATCCCAGGTAGCCGATCGCGGGGTCATAGACGGTGGGCTCGATCGGCTCCCGAATGCCCAGCGCTTGCTCGACGAACAGCCTCTCCGCCGCGCCTTCATCGGGGATCTCGCCTGGCTCAACGCTCGCCGGCGTTTCATCGCTCTCGAAGATCAGCAGCTCACAGATCCGAGGCCACGCATGATCCTCGCGTTCAGTGTCCAATATCCTCAGTCGCAGGCTATCTACGCTCACTGGCGTCAGCTCAACCGAGAAGCGCTCCTGCGTGTTGCCGCTCGTCGCGCCGAGCTTCACCCATCCCTCGCCCACTCGCCCCCACGCTTCAAGGTCCGTCAGCCGCAGCCGGTCCTTCGCGACGATGGTCAGGACATCTACCCGCCCCACCACCGTCGGCTCGTCGAAGGTGATGACCACGCTCGTCGGCAGCGTCCGCAGGCTATGCCCGTCCCCGGCCCAGCACGTCTCCGCATCCCCGTCCATGAGCAAAGCGACGGGCTCGCTCTCGTGCGTCGCGCCAAGTGTCAGCGATTCTGCAGGGATCTGCGCTTGGCAAGCGACGGAGGGAAGGAGACTCAGCAACGCGGCAGCAATGCGCATATCGGGCCTCCGGAGTGGTGCGTGGCGTGCAGGAAGTCATTCGTTCCGCGACCGCCCACGCCCTCTGCCGCAGTAACCCATTGTCACGACTGACCGTCAGGAAGTGTACGCGAGGTGGCGTCACATGAAGAGGTCATTGCTGCTACTGTCGTTGCTGTTCGCGGGATGCACCCAATCTGAGCGCGCGTCCGCCCCGCCGGACGCCGAACGCCTCAGTCAGACCGCGCTGGCCGCCCCGAGCGACCACGCCATCGTCACTGTCGTTCCCAACCACGTCAACCCGCTCGTCGCCTACACGTACGTGCACGACGGCGCCACGCTCCATGGGCTCTACAATGTCGCCACCGGAGAGACGATCCAGATCGACACTCCCGGGGAGGCATCTCAGCGCCAAGAAAACCGATCCCTGCTGAGGATCTGCTCGCCGATCCGGGCGCGCCCTCGGGGCCAGATTGACCCCGCAACGGGCCGCATCGTCCCGCCCCCCGAGCTGCCCGACGACATCCCGGTGGCCGCCTCGCTGCTTTCCGTGGCAGGAGGTCGCCATTTATTCGCCGTGCCTGACGTTGGGATGACTGTCGACGACGTCGGGGCCACGCTATTCCTGAACTCGGAGGGCGGGCGAGTTGAACTCGGACGACTGCTCATCCCCAACCCAGGCACCAGCAGTGATCGATCCCCCTACGCCACCCTCTCGCTCAGCCCCAGCCACCGCTGGCTCATCTGGCGCGAAGCCGAAGGCTTCAGCATCGCTGATCTCGACACGGGCCATGTCCGCCCAATCCCTCACGAGGCCCTGCCGGGTTTCCCGTATGACGAGCACCTCGGCGTGCTCGTCCACTGGCTTCCGGACAACTCCGGTCTCTTCATCGACTACAACACGCCGCCCGCTCTCCAGAACCGCACGTGGGCCTTCCTGGACACCGCCGACCTCACCGTGCGAGACACCGGCGAGGGCGTCATCCGCAGCATCTCGCCCGACGGCGCGTACGCCGCAGTCGAGCACGGCCCGTGGCCGATCACAGATGACTTGACCACGCCTCGCGCGGAGATCATCCGCGTGCCAGGGCGCCGTCCCGCGCCCGACGCCCGCGTCGCCCAAGGCGATTGGGCAATCCACGAGCCCGACCCGCCCGTATACCTGGAGCCTCACCGGGTCAGCGGATCCCCCGCCGGGAACACCAAACCTGCCGCCCGCATCATCGACCCCAAGCGCCGTTCCGTCCGGCGGGCCGACGGCGAGCCCGAGGCGGGCGTCTACGCGGGCGCTCGCAGCACGGTCAGCAGACCGATAGGCTACCGCTACAGCGTCTGCCTCATCGGTCCCGGCATCCATGCGACGTTGTCGATTCCCACAACCTCCTACCACCGGGCCGAGATCGTAGCCACGGACAGAGGCGGCCGCTTCGTTGCCGAACTACACAACGGAGACTACAGCGAGATGTCCTCGCCAGGGAGCGCCATCGGCAACCTCACGCTCTACGACTTCGATGGCGACCGCAAACTGACAATGGAAGACACCCGCTTCCTCACCATGCTGCCTGACACCGACACAGCCATCGTTATGCACGTTGAGAACCGCGAGTGTGAACTCATAGCCCTCGATCTCCTCACTGGTAAGCGCGAGTCCCTACCACCCATGCCGGGGCACCGCGCGCGCTGCATGGTCGTCGACGGCCGCCTCGTTGCATACGTCTACCAGCGCGAGTACTCCGGCGGCACCAAAGCGGGCGCGGGCGACCTTATGGTGCTCTCCGTGGACTGGACCCAGTGGCAGACGATCTCCACCCACGCCATCGGCTTCGTCGCCGATCCCGATGTCCCCGTGCGCGACTTCTGACAACCGCGTCTCCGCAGGTCTCCCTCCTCCTCTCACCGAACCTCCCGCCTCCGCATAACGATGGACGCGGACGTTTGAACTTGACGCGTAGCGACGGGCTTCCAGCCCGTCGAAAGGGCCTCGCATGCGCCGCACCCTCACCATCACATGCCTCCTCCTATGCGCGCCCGTCCTCGCCCAGGAAGATACCTGCTTGCTCCACTCCGCCGAGAATATCTCCGACGGCGCGGCCAACTTCCACCTTTACCACCCGTTCTCCAGGCAGGCAGTGCGCGTCAGTGAGGGCGACGTGCTCGAGTACGATATCTTCCTCGCGCCGGGCAATCCCGTCCCGAAGGGCGGCCTCGACGCTACGCCATCTGACGGCACGACAGCGCTCCGCGATGTCCTCGTCGATGGCGCCAAGGTCACCGACCAGTCCGGCCTGACCGCCCATGGCGACGCGCTGCTCGAGCCCGCCATCGGCAAATGGTATGCCCGTCGCATCCCCCTCGATGCCCTCGCCGGCAAGACGCTCAACGCGTGGGACCTCGTCTTCGAGGGCGACGAGCCCGGCCGATACACCCAGTTCATCGACAACGTAATCGTCCGCCGCGCCTCGGGCGAGGTGGTCAGCATCCACGGTGACGGGCCCCCGCCCGTCACCGAGGATCCCGGCAAGAACGGCTACAGCAAGTACGTTCTCCTGACCACCATCCCGCGCGTCGACGTGACCGCGGCCAATGACATCCCGGCGCTCGTCGAGGGTGAGATCGAACGCGGCCGACGGTCGCTTCGCCTGACCGACCTGCACCAGAACCTCCGCGTCCTCGAAGCCCTTGCCGAGGGCGAGGCCGATGCGGGCCTGATGTCTCACATCGGCGCGGCGAGAGAGCAACTCGACCGGCTTTCCGCCGACCCCGCCCTCGCCCGCGAGGTCTTCGAAGCCCAGGCGCAGGATATCGCCGACGAACTCGCCCATGGGCATCCGTACATGGAGCAGTTCACCGGGCATCTCGTCGGACACGCGCATATCGACTTCCAATGGCTGTGGGAGTGGCCCGAGACGCTTCAAGTCTGCCGCCAGACCTTCGGCCAGGCGCTGAAGTTCATGGACCAGTACCCCGAGTTCACCTTCAGCCAGTCCTCGTCCGCGCTCTACGCGGCCACCGAGGAGCATCATCCGGAGATCTTCGAGGGCATCAAGCAGCGCGTGGAGGGAGATCGCTGGGAGATCGTCGGTGGGCGCGTCTGCGAGGGCGATGAGCACATGATCTCGCCCGAGTCTCACGCTCGCCAGTTTCTCTATGGCCAGCGCTACTTTCGCGAGCGCTTCGGGAAGGACGCCGTGGTTGGTTGGGAACCGGATACATTCGGCCACACCTGGCAGATGCCCCAGATTCTCAAGCTCGGCGGATGCGACTACTACTACTTCTGCCGCGGCGGGCACGGTCCCACGCTCTTTTGGTGGGAGGCCCCGGACGGCACTCGTGTCCTCGCCTTCGATGAGGCGACCACCGGCAGTTGGTACAACGCCGACCTCAGCGTGAAGCAGTGGGACGAACTCGCGGAGTTCTTTCGCAAGTACCAGAGCAAGGACACGCTTTGGGTCTACGGCGTCGGCAACCACGGCGGCGGCCCGACGCTGGAGCACATCGAGACCGCCCTCGATTGGCAGTCCACCGAGGGCGTTCCGTCCACCAAGTTCAGCACCGCAACCGAGTTCTTCCAGCTCCTCAGCGAGCTTGATCTCGATGACATCCCCGTCGTCCGCACCGAGTTGAACACGCCGAGCAGCATGGGCTTTTACGGGACATACACCACGCACGCCGACATCAAGCGCTGGAATCGCGACGCCGAGGCGATCACCGAATCCGCCGAGGCTGTCGCGACTGTCGCCTCCGAGTTCGGGTTCAATTACCCTCGCGAGGCCTTCCGCAATACTTGGGAAGACATCTGTTGGAACCACCACCACGACACGCTGCCCGGGACCTCCATCCACCCATCCTACGACCTCAGTCGCGAGATGTACGAGCGCGCGATCCAAAGCTCCCAGTCCATTGCCGGCGAGGCCTTGGCCTACATTGCCTCCCACATCGATGCCGATCCCGGCAGCACCGTTGTGTTCAACCCATCCGGCTGGGAGCGCGACGGTGTGATCGAGGACAGTCCCGCGTTGCCGGCGCGGTCCATCCCGCCTTTCGGCTACAAGGTCCTCACTCCGGAGGACTTGCCCGCGCCGCCCTCGATCGACGTCGCTCCGGACGCCATCACCCTCCAAAACACTCACCTGCGGGCTACCGTCGACGCGAAGACAGGACTCGTCACCAGCCTCATCGATCTCGCCACAGGCGAAGAGTCCATCGAGCCCGGAGGCTCCGCCGCCCGCTTTGAGATTCACTGGGAGGATGGCGAGAGGCCCGGCGCCTGGGTGATCAACAGCATCACCGAGTTGACGCGCCTGGACGGTGCCGACTGCCAGGTCCAGCCGCTCCCCTCCGAACCGAACTCGGCGGGCGTGCGCGTCACCCGCAGCTTCCGAGATTCCACGATCGTCCAGAACATCTCGCTCGCCGCGGGCATGCCTTACCTTGACTGCGAGGCCCATGTCGAATGGAACGAGACATGCCAGGGCGACGGCCGCAACCCGTTCCTCAAGGTCGCCTTCGATCTCAACCTGATCGATTCCGTCGCGACGTATGACATCCCGTTCGGCGCGATCGAACGCCCGGCCGACGGCGCGGAGGTGCCCGCTCTCAAGTGGGCCGACCTCACGGAATACGAGTCAGTGCCCGCCGGTGGCGCGACACGCGCGCCCAAACAGGTCGACCTGTCCGGTCACTTCGACGCCGACATCTTCTCCTCGGCCGGGGCGCCAAGCGATGGCGACTTCGATGGCCAGGGCCGCGCGCTTCCATCTGAGATGCTGCCGGGCCGAGAGACCATCTCAGAAGGTGTGCCGTTCCTACTTCCGGACGTCTCGATTGGCGAGCCCAATGCCGTGAGCGCCGACGGCCGACGTGTAGAAGTCCCGCGCGATCGCTACCCGGTCCTGCACGTCCTGGGCTCGTCCGCCACAGGCGATTCATCCGGAGCGCTGCAGCTTCACTATGCGGATGGCACGGATGAAATGCAGACCCTCGCCTTCACCGACTGGTGCGTCGAACCGCGCCATGGCGAGTCCGTCGCCATCGAGAGTGCCTTCCGCTACGAGGCGACGGGACAGGCCGATCCGGCATGCCGGCTGTTCGTCCAGTCGCTTCCCGTGAATGCTGATGAGCCGTTGATCAGGATCACCCTTCCGGCCGATGCTCGAATGAAGATCGTCGCCATCACCCTCGGCGGCGGGCGCGTGCCGATGCGCCGGGGCAAGGGCCTCCGAGGCGCGAGTCTGCTCAACGACAGCAAGCACGGGCACTCGGCCGATGGCTCGACGCTGCGGCTCTCGCTGCTCCGCACATCGGTCGACCCGGATCCGGAGGCTGACGTCGGCTCGCACGTCATCCGCTACGCGCTCTACCCTCACGTGGGCGATTGGCGCGATGCGCGTACGGTCAGGCTCGCCGAAGGCTACAACCACCCGCTGCTGGCTCGCGCGGTCCCTGCCGACACGGACCGCTCGCTCCCGGCGACCTACTCGTTCCTGCAGATCAAGCCCGCGTCTGCAGTCGTGACAGGGCTCAAGCGCGCGGAGGATGACGACGACGTGGTTGTCCGCTTGTACGAAGCGTCCGGTCAGCCGGCGAGGGTCACGGTCACCGCGCGCCAGGGCCCACGCGCGGCGTCCAGCGTCAACTTCATGGAAGATCCGCTCGCCGATCTCCCAACGCGAGGCCGGTCCGTCCGCTTCCCGCTGCGCCCATCTGAGATCCGCACCATCAAACTCCGGATGAAGCCACCGACTGATGAGTGATCCAGTCTCCCAATCCGAGCGCCGCAAGGGCCTCGCCATCGCCATTGCGGGCTCCGCCGGCGTCGGTCTGAACGCCGTCACGGCCAAGTACGCGCAACAGGAGCTCGGCACGCTCACCTTTGTGCCGCTCTGGTTCCTGACCGCCTGGATCTGCACCAGCATCTACCTCGGCGCCCGGCGCATGCCGCTCCTCGCGCCGTTAGGCAAGCACTGGAAGCCTCTGGTAGGCATCGGCCTGCTGCATGCGGCGTCCGCGGTCTGCGGCTTCCACGGATTGCACCTGCTCGACCCCACTGTCGCGTCGTTCTTCACCCGCACCAGCGTCCTGTTCACGTGGCTTCTGGGCCTGCTCGTGATGCGCGAGAAGCCGGGCCGCCTGGCCGCCGTCGGGACGGTCACCGCGGTCATCGGCGTGGCGGTCCTCAGCTACGCCACCGGCGCCAAGGAGCCGTTCGGCGTCGCGCTGTGCCTCGCCAGCGCCCTGTTGATGGCGCTCGGCATCCTGGTCGGCAAGCGCGTTGCGGGCGAGGCCAGCACGGGGCTCACTGTGTGGGTCCGCGCGGCGACCATCACCGTCGTCATCGGAACGATCTCCATCGCCACGGGCCAGTTCCACATAGTGCCCTCCTGGCCGCACCTCACCGTGCTGGCCCTGGGAGCTGTCGTCGGCCCCTTCGCATCGCAGTTTCTCTTCTTCTACTCGCTCCAGCGCATCGCGCTGTCTGAGGCGGGCATCGTCCGCGCCACCACGCCCATCTTCGTCGCGGTCTACTCACTGATCTTCCTACGCATGTTCCCCACTGCCCAACAGCTCGCCAGCGGGGCTATCGTGGTCGCCGGAATCCTCATCCTGAGCCTCGCTAGACCCGTTGAGCAACAAGTCCCGCGCGGTTGACCTTGCAAGCACCGGCGTGATAAACTGCCCCTCGCGTCCTCATCCGCGGCCTATCGGAGATTCACGATGGTAGACAAAGAACTGCTTGAGATACTGGTGTGCCCAAAGTGCAAGGCCGACATCGAATACACTGCCGAGGACGAGCGAATCACGTGCCAAAGCCCCGAATGCGGCTTGCGCTACCCCGTGCGTGACGGCATCCCCATCATGCTCATCGATGAGGCTGATGACCCACTCGCCAGTGGCGATGGAGACTCATGACCGATGAGTCGGTGAGGATCAGCCTGTGCATTGTCTCCTGGAATGTGCGAGACGACCTGCTGGCTTGCCTCAATAGCCTCCCCGACGCGTCCCAAGACTGTCCGATCGAGACCATTGTCGTCGACAACGCCTCGTCCGACGACACGGTCGACCTGCTCCGGGAGCGCTTCCCCGAGGTCGTGCTGATCGCCAATCGCGAAAACCGCGGGTTCGCGGGCGGCACGAACCAGGCGCTGGCCGCGGCGCGGGGCGACTACCTCATGCTGCTCAACCCTGATACCGTGCTGCCGCCGGGCGCGCTCTCGGATCTCCTCACCTTCGCCGAGGCCCACCCCGAAGCCGGCATCGTCGCGCCCAAGCTCGTGAACCCCGACGGGTCTCTGCAGCATTCTTGCCGTCGGTTTCCGAGGATTGCCGCGGCTCTGTTTCGTCATACAATCCTGGGAAGGCTGTTTCCCAACAACCCATGGGCTTCCGAGTACATCATGGGAGATTGGGCGCATGATTCGGTCCGCGAGGTCGACTGGGTCTCGGGCGCCTGTTTCATGGTGCGGCGCGCGCTCTACAAGGAGATCGGCGCATTGGACGAGGGGTTCTTCTGGGGCAGCGAGGATGTTGATTATTGCTACCGCGCCCACGCGGCGGGGTCGGCAGTGCTATACACGCCTTCGCCGGCCATCATGCACCGCATCGGATCCAGTTCCAGCCAGATGCCGGTGCGGACGATCATCAACTTCCACCGCAGCATGCACAGGCTCTACCGCAAGCACCTCGCCCGCAACGTGTTCGAGTACGGACTGGCCTCTGTGGGAATTGTCACCCGCGCAGTTCTGTTGATCGTATCTTGGTGGGCCAGATTCGCCTACGGAGTTCTCAGTCGTCCGTTCCGCAAGGCCAAGGAACAGGCATGACGCGCTCTCAGCACCCGTTGAGCACCTGGAGCACCTGGGCACTCTACGCGGGGCTGTTCGCCACCCCGCTCACGCTCGGAGGGATCACGCCCGGACGGCTTGACACGGTGCGCGACCTCTGGGCTCACGCGGTGCTGTGCATCCTCGCCGGCGCGACCGCTGTTGGCGCTCTGCTATCGGGCCAGCCCGTCATACGCTGGCGCAGATCGTGCTGGACCGTGGTGGCGCTGCTGCTCGCCTACGTTGCCAGTGCCTGCGTCACGAGCTACCCGCGCGGCACGCTGGCCGAGCTGATGCGGCTCATCGACTACATCGCGCTGTACTGGCTCATCCGCGCGCTGCTGCGCGCCCCGGACCGGTTGCTCATGGGCGCCGCGTCCTTTGCGCTCGGCGCGGCGGCAGCGGCGGGAGTGGGCGTCCAGGAGTACCTTGTCACGGGCGTCTCGGGCGACTGGACCTGGCGAACGTTCGGACCGTTCTTCAACCCCAACCTCCTCGCTGCCGCCGTGCTCGTCGCGATTCCCCTGTGGGTCGCGCTCGCCCGCATTCGGAAGCTCCCCATGATGCAAGCCGGCACCATCCTCGCGCTGGTCATCTGCCTGCTCGCGCTCTGCATGACCTTCTCTAAGGGCGGCTACCTCGCGCTATTCGGCGCGCTCATCGCCGGGGCAATCTTGGCCCCCGATCCCGCCAAGGGCGGCGCGTGGAAGCCGGTGGCCCTCGGCGTCGGCTTGGTCGTTGTCGGCGCGTTGGTCGCGCTGGCGTTGCCGCAGATCCGCGCCCGCATTGCCCTAGCCTTCGGCCCCCAGTCCAACTCCGTAATGCACCGCTACTACACGTGGCTCGGGACATGGCACATGGCGCTTGCCAGGCCTCTGCTCGGATGGGGACCGGGATCGTTCGCCGCCGTCTACCCGAAGTTCGCCATCGTTGGCCACACGCACCTCGCGCACCAGACCTACCTCCAGATCGCCGCTGAGACCGGCTTCGTCGGCGGAGCGGCGCTGCTGGGGTTCATGGGCACTCAACTCGCGGCCGGACTCAAAGCGTCGCGCAAACTGGCGGGGAACCCGCGGGTCATCGCCGTCGCGGCGACCGCCGGCATGGTGGGCTTCGCCCTGCACAACGTGGTTGACTACGGGTGGCACGTCACCGCCACCGGCATGGCATTCTGGGTCCTCGCAGGCATCGTCGCGGCGGCCTCAGACCCCGAGGCGACGCCCGCGGAGCCGGACCGCAAGGCGAAGCGCAAGCACCAGGACGCAGGCCCGCCAGTTGCGTGGACCAAGGTCGGGCTCGCTGTGCTACTGGCGGTTGCGGCTATCGTGCCGGCCGGCGTCGCTCTCAAGGCCGAAGCGCTGGCAGATGCCGGGCAGCTCACCGACGCGATGCGACTCGATCCGCTCAACGATAAGTACGTGCGTCAGGCCGCATTGCTCGCGCAATCCAGGGCCGCGCGAGGCCGCGACGATCTCTACGAGCGGGCGCTGGCTTACTGGGACCGCGTGGAGAAGATCCGCCCGACCCATCCCGGCACACCCTACAACCGAGGCATGATCTTCCGCGACGTGGGCAAACCGACTGAAGCCATCGCCGCGTTGCGTCGCAGCCGGGAACTCGCCCCAACCTGGCCCAAGGCTATCATCGCCCAGGCCCAGTTGCACGATGAACTCGGCGAGAAAGACCAGGCTCTCGCTGCGTACGGGCGCGTGAATGAGTTGTCCGAATCACCGTTGCTCCTCTACCGCGCGATCGACACAGACCTCGACCCGAGCTTCGCCTGGGCGTGGCTGGCCATTGCTGACTCGTTGCCTGAATCCGACGCTTTGCCGCTATATGATCGCTCGGGCCGCTATCTCCGTCGGCTGTTGGCGGCCAACCGCGCCGCGGAAGCGCGGTTGCGGATGTCCGGCGATTGGGAGTACCGACAGAGCCCGGATGTGGTGCGGCTGTGCCAGGAGGCGGCCCGTCGGCACCTCGTCTTCGATGACCCCGGGCCTCGCCTGCGGGCGGCATTACTGCTGGTCGATGCAGGGAGCAGCGATTTGGCGGAGAAACTCTTTGTTTCTGAGGGCGATCCCGTCCTGGGGCCGAACGTCGCCGGCGAGCTGCTGGAAGCGTGGTCGCTCTACGTTGCTGCATCGCACCGACGTGCCCAGGCCCGGACCAAGCCCGACCTCGAGTCGGCTCATCGTCTCATGGCAGCGGCAGGCGCGCGAATCGACGCGCTGCTGCAGACCCACTCAGGCGAGTTCGACCGTCTCCGAGACGGCGCGCACGGTTGGACAGACGCCGAGTATGGAGCGCTGAACCAGGCCGTTCTCGCCGGGAAGAGCGCTGACGAGGCGATGAATACGGAGTAGCGTTGCCGACGCCGTCAACCGCCACACCGCCGTCGACCCAATGGGGGAATTCCGTTGACGAAGATACTGCTGATCCACGGCCCAAACCTGAACCTCCTCGGGATGCGAGAGCCACAGATCTACGGCGATCAGGATCTCGAGACCATCGATGCCATGATCGAAGCCGAAGCCAAGGAGCTAGGCATCGAGGTCAAGATCATCCAGTCAAACCACGAGGGTGAGATCGTCGAGGCGATCCACGAAGCGCACAAATGGGCCGATGCGATCGTGATCAACCCCGCTGGTTACACGCACACCAGCGTGGTGATTTTCGATGCCATCTCCGCCGTGCGCCTGCCGGCGATTGAGGTCCATCTCAGCAACCTGCACGCCCGCGAGGAGTTCCGCACCAAGTCCGTCACTGCCCGCGCCTGCGTCGGCCAGATATCCGGCTTCGGCGCGCAGAGCTACTTGCTTGGGCTCCGCGCGGCCAAGAGCATCGCCGAAAGAGGATCCAATTGAAGGCCGCTCAACGCGCGCAGAGACTGCGCGACCGGTTTGAGGAGCTAGAAGTCGACGCCGCCCTATTGACAGCCGAGCCGGATGCCCAGTACGTCTCGGGTTTCTCGGGCGAGGGTTGGGTCATTGTCGACGAGGCAGTTGCCATCGTAACCGATGGGCGCTACGACCTCCGCGCCGAGCGCGAAGCGCCAGGCTGCGAGATCATCATCCGCTCGGGTGATATCAAGGAACCCGTGAAAAGCCGCTTGGTCGAGAAGGGCGCCAAGCGCGTGGCCTTTCAGGCTGACCAGATGACCGTCTCAGCCCACGCCGAACTCGCGGAGCAACTTGAGGGGATCGAACTCGTGCCGGCCAAGGCGATCCTCAAGGATGCCCGCATGCTGAAGGATGAAGACGAGATCGACATCCTGCGGCGCGCGATCGCCGCGACCGACCAGGCTCTTGAGGCCGTCGTCGCAGACCTCAGGTTGGGTATGAGCGAGAAAGAAGCCTCGCTTGAGGTCCAGCGTCAACTCCTCCTCGCAGGCGGCGACAAGCTCTCATTCCCTACGATCGCCGCGTTTGGGCCCAACTCCGCCGATCCGCATGCCGAGCCGAGCGACCGCACGCTCGCCGAGGGCGACAATGTGAAGCTCGACTTCGGCGCGGCGATCCAGAATTACTGCGCGGATCTCACGCGCACGGTCTTCATCTCAGGTCCCGACGACAAGCAGCGCGAGATCTACAACATCGTCCTCGATGCTCAACTCCAGGCGACCGCTGCCTGCAAGCCGGGCGCCGCGTGCAAGGATGTTGACGGCGTCGCTCGCGAGATCATCAAGGAAGCTGGCTACGGGGACTACTTCACTCATGGCCTGGGTCATGGCGTGGGCCTGCAGATTCACGAAGCGCCGGGACTCGGCCACACGAGCGAGGACACGCTCGCGGCGGGCATGGTGGTAACGATTGAGCCGGGAATCTACATCAAGGAATGGGGCGGCGTCCGCATCGAGGACTGCGTCCTGATCACCGAGGACGGACACGAGGTGTTGACGAAGGCTGCCAAGCTGAACCTCAAGTGACCCCGGTTGCGGGGTCGGCGGCCGCGCCGGCCCCGTCAATCCGCCTCCAGGACGTAATAGGGACTCCTCCCGACGCGCAGCAGGACCTTGTTCGTGAGGTCAACGCCACTCATCGACCCGGCGCCCGTCCGCTCGGCGCCGAACATGTCGCGCACCGTCACCTCGCCCCCGCCAGTGTCGAGCACGATCTCGTGCTCAGCGTCCCGGTTGCCCCAGACCACCCGCAAGGTCCCCTCCGACGTGCGGAAGGTGAAGGTCCAGAATGTCGGCCTGTCGAGCAGCGCGGTGTCGGTCGTCTTCTCCCAATCCACCAACTCCGCCCCGTCAAGCATGTCGGTCATGACCGCATATGTCACCAGCGCCGCGCCTGGGCTGCGATCCCATTCCAGCATCGTGACCGCTGCACGCGGTTGCCACGGGCCTGAGCTGGTTGAGAGCAACCAGGCGAAGGTCTTATCGACGCCCGCCGCCCACTCGACAATGTGGTGCCTGGGTACGGCCGCCGCCGCGTCGAGCGCGGTCATCCGTGGCGTCTTGTACTGCTGAGGCGCGGCGGGCTGCGTCACGAACTCGCGCGCGGTATCCGCCTCGGTGAGATGACACTCAGTGTCCCAAAGCGGCGCCGTATCGCCCGCCGCCTCATAGGCGTCGGTGATCCGCTCGATGCAGTTGACCCATGTCTCCTTGGGCCCGAGGAATCCCAGCTCCTCACCGGTGCTTCGGACATACCCGTCCGGCGACCACGACGACCAATGGAACGCCGCCACGTCCATGAACTCCAGCCCGCCTCCCGCGACGAGTGGCGGCAATGCGCCGGGGTTCGTAACGGTCCCGCCGACCACCTGGATTGCTGGGTCAACCGCCTTCACGTGGGGGTAGGTGTGCTTCAAGAGATCCACGTACTTCGGCACCCACTCCTCGCCCTCGGCCAGCCTCAGGTAGGCCGGGTGGTTGGGCTCATTCCACAGCGCCCAATGCGTGATACGCGGGTTGTAGTGCTCGACGATCCGACGGACGTACGACTCCCACTCGCTCCAGTCGCTCGGCACGTTCCCGTTCGGCCACGGGCCGGAGTAGCGCCCATCCCCGGGCCTCGTGGCCCAATAAGGCGGGTCGGCGAGATTGCCAACCAACCGAATCCCCGCCGCCTCGAAGTCGGCCACGACATCGTCGTACGTAATCCACTCGCCCGGCCGAGGCTCGGCGCTGAACCACTTCGTCAACAGCGGCGGCGCGCAGAACACCCACCTCATGCCGATCATCTGGGCAATTCCCAGCAACTGCGGGCGGTTCGTCATGTTGCAGCCAAACCGACTTGCATCGGCGTCAACCGTCGATGTCGCGAGTTCCCGGTTCGGGATCACGGCAAGCAGCATCTCAGCCACTGGCGAGGCTGCGGATCCGTCCGCCTTCACCTGCGCGAGTATTCGGTAGTGGCCGGTCTGGTCGATCCTGGGGGCGAGGGTGATTCGCAGGAGGTCTCCCGCCGGCAGGTCCAACGGCTCATTACCTTGGGCGACCGACTTTCCCCAGGCGTCCTCGACGCGATACGTCAGCGTCCCGCTGAGCGCAGAATCCGAGTAGACGCGCGCCTCGAGCCCCGGCTCCTCGCCCAGCATGAACACGCCGTCGCGTGAACTCGCGGCGAGCCCAAGATCCGCCGCCCACGCCGTGTCTGATTCCCCGTTCAGTTCGATGTCATCCAGCTCGACGACGCCGGGTCCCTGGCCCCGGACCGCGATCGCTACCTGTTCGGCCTCGACAGCCACCTCCGTCCGAACCTGCTGCCAGTCATCGCCCGGCACGACGTCTATGGTCGCGATCACGTTCTCGCGCGCCCTGCCCGAGTCGATCAGCTCAATCGCAATCTCGGTCTCAGTCCTGACCAGCGCCCGCAGTTCATACGTCCCCGGCGCGGTCTCGTGGGCGCGGCTGGCGACCACGAAGCTGCTGTTGTCCGGCGCGTCGTATCGAAACTTCGCGTCGTTCCACACGGGCCGGGGATCAATGGAAGCAAGCCGAACATCGTTCGGGTACCCGCCAGCGCCGCGCGTGTGGCACGACCACCCTTGCAGCCCCACATTGAAGCTGCCGTTCTGGACGGCATCCGCGCGCGCTTCCTGGTGCCCCAACCCAACTGTCGCGATGATCAGACCTGCAATGCTCGCCGTCCGAGCTGCCATGGGTCGCCTCCGGGCTATCGCCCCTGTCAGTTGCGGAGCTTCTTCGCCTTCCCGTGGACGTGGCCTTCGATAAAAATGTTACTACATCGCGTAGTATTTATTGGCGGCATGTGATATACTACTGATAGTAGTTGATCGCGTGGAGGGTCAATATGAGGTGGGCGCAGCCCGCTGCAGTCGGACTGAGCATGCTCTTGGCCTGCCTTGCCGGGTGCTCTGCGCCCGGGGACAAGCAGATTGGTGAAGGCCCGGCCTCGCTCGTCTTCGAGAACGAGGGATACGACAGGATCGAGGTCCGCGTCCGTTGGACGGACGATAGCGGAACGGATCAGTCGCGCAGGTTCAGCGTCCACGCGGGTCAGGAAGTCGAGCTGCTCCTCGACGATCGATCCGAGTACCGCGTCACCATGGACGCCGATTGCAGTTCACTCTCGACGTTCGTAGCACCGGCGACACCAGTGGACGACGCCGGAGACCAGGAGGGAGGCGGCACGTGATGTGTCAGCGAGGGATAGGCCGCGTGGCAACATCCGCGGCAGCGCTTGCGATGGTGTTGCTGGCGGGGTGTTCATCCGGGGGAGGCCCGCTCCCGAACCGCGCTCCAGCCGCATTCGGTGAAGGCCCCGTAACGCTGGCGTTTCTTGTGGGCGGCGGCGATCCCATCACCGTCCGGCTCGACTGGATTGATGGAGACGGCCTGCCTCGGTCGCGGACCCACAAGGTAACCCGTCGCCGGCCCATCGATCTGCGAACGGACGCGATGCCTGTCTACGACATCACGCTTGAGAGTCCGTATTGCCCTGAGTCCGATGACGATAGCCCAGAAGCGCGCGTGAAGGACCCTTGGGTTATCGGCGATGGACCCACCACGCTGGCGTTCGGGATCCGAGCCGGCGACGCGGTCCGCGTGTGGGTCCAGTGGTCCGACGGAGGGGGCGCCTCGCTCACCCGGTCGTTCAAGGTGACCGAGCGCCAGCCCGTGCACCTGAGGGTGGATCAGGATCTCCGCTACGAGATCACGCTCGCCGACGACTGCTGATTCGGTTACTCCACCGAGTAGAACGTCACTTTGTCCAGCGCCAGATTTCGGTCTTCGCCGCCAACATTGCTGTCATTGGTGAATTCGATCCGTAGCGGGGCCACGCCCTCGGGTAGGTCCGCTTCGAACGCGTAGGGCCGCACGTTCCCGCTCGTGCACTGCACGTCGCCGAGGACGTTCCCACCGAGGCTGACGCGCACGTGCGGGTAGATATCCGCCGCCGACGATCCGCCCGCCATGACCTCCACTCGGTACCGGCCAGCGCTCGCGACTTCGACCTCGGTCTCCACGTACCCGCTCGTCGCGATGACGACGTGGTCTCCCCGGACGCCGAAGTGCTGCATGCCAGGTTGCGGGTCCATATTCTCCGCCTCAACCGTCACCCCGGTCGCAGGATCGAACCGCGCGCCCAGGCCTGTCAGGAGGCCACAAATGAACCGCGATGCCTTCACCGAGTTGTCCTGCTCCGTATCCCAGTTGATCCCGTCGATGACGACCGAGCCCTCCCCCACGGGGAACTTCACCAGCGCGCCGGGACGCGTCAGGAAGACGCTCCTGTCCGTCGCATCCGCCTTCGCGACGAGCACCGTCTTCACGTACATGTTCCGGTCCTCGCCTGGTCCGCTTCCGTCGTTGATGAACGCCACCTCGAATTCGTGCTCGCCGGCCGTCGCGGTGTGGTCGGTCGCGTAGCTGTCCCACTCCTCGCCGCGAATCGAGAGCGTCCCCACGGGCTCCCCATCCAGCCTCACTGCCGCCAGCGGGAACGCGCCTTGTGCCGGCGTCCCGCGCGCCTCGATGCCGATCACGTACTCGCCATCTTCGGGGAAATCGATCTTCATCTTGCCCGTGCCAATCGTCGCGAAGTAGACGTGGTCGCCCGTCTCGCCCACGCCCACGTACTTGCCTTCCAGCTCGAGCCCCGTCGCGTCGTATGCCGAAGCCTCCGCCGGATCGACCCGCCGCTCAAACGCTGTCCTCGCCGCCTTCGTTGAGAGCGGCGTCGTCGACCACGAGATCCCCGTATGCTCGCCCAGCCAATACAGATCCTCATTCGTGAACGAGTACAGCAGCGCATCATCCCCGGTCGCCCTCAGGGCCGGCCCTTCGTATTCCACCATCCGTAGCGTCGGATCCAGCCGCTCCGCGAGCTTCTCGTACTCGCTCGGCTCTAGCCCATGCACTAGCACGTTCCCGCCCGCCTCGATCCACTCCCACAACCCGTCGTCCATCAGCCCGTCCGCGTTCGTCGAGGCATAAATCAGCGCGCCATACTGAGCCAGATCCCTCTCGCCCCTCAGCGTCGCCAAGTCGTCGGTCTTCGCTCGCACCTCATCCAACTTCTGCCTGACGCTGTCGATCTCACACTGCAGCGCCGTCGGCTTGCCGTTGCCCGGGTAGTTCAGCGCGTGGTCGATGATGTTCTGTAGCAGGATCGCGGCAGCGGGCTCCCGCCTGTATTTGTCCAGGACGGCCATCTGGCACAGGATGTAGGCGCCGTCGCCGTGGGGGACGACCATGAGCGGCGCGTGGGTGACGCCTCCCGAGGAGCCGGACACCACGACAGGAATGCACGCCCCCGCCACGTGTCGCGCGGGCTCCGCCTCGGTGACCTGGTGTGGCGTCTCGAGTATCATCAGGGACTGTTCGTTCTCGAGCATGGTCCGAGCGCCCCAGTGCTTCAGGTCCTCGGAGTTCACGCCACGCAGCAGAGGGTGTGCGGGAATCTGGGCGAACGTCATCGTGGACGAGTGCTCGCTGAGGGCCGCCGGCAGCGTACCCGTGGGGTATTGCTGTTGCTCCAACACCACTGCCCGCCCACCCGCCGCCACCCAGTCCGGCAAGCCCGTGGTGCCAACTCGCCTGCCAATCACGCTTCGTTCCGCCTCCTCGGCCCCGAGCGCCCCTGGCGCGATCACCAACACATCCAGTCCGTCTGGCAAATCGTGCAGACCCTCGACCCGCGTCGCGCCGTCCACGATCAGCGGGCCATCATCCGGTGCATGACACTCGCCCACTCTCACGCCGTCTGGTGCGCTCGCCTGTGGGGGCATGTCGGGGAACACGCTGACGGTGTGCTCCTCCGAGAAGACGACCTCGCCATCCTCAAGGACCTGGACCACGTAGGCCCCCTCGGTTCGCTGGTCAACAACCGGCCACATCAGCGAGTTTAGGAATGACATCCGGTCACCTGAGCCCATGGCGTTGGCCCGGCCCTCCTGCCACTCGGGCTGCGCCCCGGCGAGCTTGGTGCCGTGTCGCAACGTCAGATTGCGGTCCGCGAATGAGTCGTTTAACACGTCGAACGCGATGCGCGTTGCCGTGCCTCCAAACACGCGCCTATACATCTCCCTCGGATACGCCGCGATCGGCTGATACGCGTACCGGTGCGCCTGCACGAGGGGGTTATCGTCATCCAGGCCTCCGCCCTCGACCACTGTCCATGGCGAAATCCCCGCGACGCCATGCCGTCGGTAGCCGATGATCTGCTGCTTCCAGCTCTCGGCTTTGGCGAGCACGTGGTACTTCCGGTAGTCGCGGTACGCCTCGTCGCCGAACCAAACGGTATCCCAGTTCGGGTTGCTTGACGGAATCCACAGGAACTCGCCAATGTAGAGCGGCTTGTCCTTCTTCCACTCGAAGGTGCCGGGAGTCTCCGTGAACGCGTGGCCCATCTTGATTGGGTTCTCGAGCCAGTCGGCCTCGTTCGGCCAGTTGGTGAACTCCGGGTACTCGTGCGGATAGTGGATGCCGATCACATCCGCGACGCCGCCCGGATCTCCGTCTGATTCATACATGATCGGCCGCGTCGGATCGTGCCGCTTCACGATGCGACCCATCTCCGCCAGCCGCTCCTCGTATGGCGTGTCATCCACCATCCGCCCGCCGTAGAACTCGTTCTCCAGCGACCACATCACCACCGAGGGCCTGTTCTTGTCTCGATCCACCATCCGCGTCAGGTGCAGCGCGCAGTTGTCCCACCACCGGTCGTCATCCAGCGCGTAGAATGCGTCATCATTCCACACCGCGCCCTCCGGGATCATCAGCAATCCCTCTTCATCCGCGATGTCGTACCACCGCTCCCGCCACGGCTGGGTGTGCGTCCGGAAGGCCACGCAGTTCGCGCTCTTGATGAACCGGATCTTTTGGCGGATCGCCTCATCCGTCTCCGGCTGCACGCTCGGCCACCAACTCGTCGCCAGCAAGCTGATCTTCTTCCCGTTCAGGTAGAAGTCAGGTCCGCGCACCTCAAACTCCCTGAAGCCGAAGCGCGTCCGCAGCACGTCTTCCGCGTCGCCCGCGGTGACCGTCGTCACCAGCTCATACAGGTACGGGTCCACGTGCGACCACCGCCGCGCATCCGCCCAGTCCGCCTCCAGCACCAGCACCTCACTCCCGCCGCCCGCCACGGCCACCGTTCCACCCAGGCCTGGGCCGCCGTCCACACGCGACGTCACCGACGCCTCCACATTGGCTCCCGTCTCATTCGTCACCGTCATCTCCACCGTCAGCGTTCCCTCGCCCACCGACGTCCTGATGAACACATCGCTCACGTACACCGGCGCGTGCCGGATCAGCTTCACATCATCCCAAATGCCGTAGTCATTCACATGCCCGCCGACGGGCGAGATGCACTTGTCTCTCGCCATGTCGTGCGCGCCCATATTCGCCGTGCCGCTCATGTCCGTCTCGCGGTCGATGAACGTCCCGGTGATATCGCAGACCCCGACCAACAGCTCGTTCTCGCCCGCCTCCACCGCGCCCGTGATGTCAACATCGAATGGCTCATATCCGCCCAGGTTCCCGCCGACGCTCTCGCCGTTCACGAGCACGCGGCTGTTCCACTTCACGCCGCCGAAGTGGATCTTCAACCTCTCATCGCCAACGCGCTCGACCCCAAAGCTCCGCCGAAACCACGAGCGCTCGTAGTTGTAGCCATTGAGCTGTCCTGGCACGTCGACCGCCTGCCAGCCATCATCCGGCGGCGCCTCATCGAGACTCCCCACCTTCACATACTCCCACTCGCCGTTCAGCGACGTAACCTCGCGCTCCATGGCATCGGCAGTTCCACACGCCACCATCACGATGGCACACGCGGCAAGAATGCGCGGTCTCATGCTCTGCACTCTCCTGTCGCCCAGACACAGAAAAGGGGCGCGGATCTCTCCGCACCCCTTCGCTGACTGGTACTATACGGACCTGCTACTCGTCGTCATCCGTTCCGGCGTCGGTCTGGATGACCTTGGCGACGGCGCGGACGGCGTCCTTCTCGTCCAAGTTCACGACCTTCACGCCCTGCGCCACGCGACCGGTCTGGCGAATATTCTTGACCGGCATCCGGATCGCGATGCCCTGGGCCGTGATGCACATGATCTGGTCGTCATCATCGACGACCTCGACGCCAAGGACCGGGCCGGTGCGGTCGGTGACCTGCACGGTCAACACGCCCTGTGAGGTGCGCCCGATCTTCCGGTACTCGCTCAG